>DATESY010000054.1:0-11134 GCA_035283865.1 Saccharimonadales bacterium (SeqCode) | reverse complement strand
AGGATAATTAAGAAAACCGATAGAATTGAGCTGACGATTATGAGCAGTGTCTGAGCGGCTGTTTCCATATTTTAATTATACACCAAGATGTTTTTTGATAAGTTTTTGAGCTAAACCTGGATTGGCTTGACCCCCACTCTTAGCCATAACCTGGCCAACTAAAAAGCCGATGGCTTTAGATTGCCCATTTTTAATGTCTTCGGCCACTTGAGGATTTTCAGCGATAACGTCAGTGACAATCTTTTCAATCGCCGATTCATCAGAAACCTGTAGCAGGTTTAGGTCTTGAGCAATCCGCGCAGGTTCACCGCCGGAGCGTAGCAGCTTGTTAAAGACAGTTTTAGCTGAAGTGGAACTAAGCTCGCCGGCTGACACCATTTGTGAAAGTTTAATAATGCTTTGCGCGTCAACCGGTGGCTCTTCGTAGTCTGGATCTTCTTCAATGGCTGGTTCAGCCTGCAAAAACCAAAAGGTTGCCCGCCGAGCATGCTCAGCTCCGCCAGACTTTAAAATCTGTAGGATATGGTTAACTGCCTTAGGTCGATCTAAAATATCTTCAATAACTTTGCTGTCTATCTTTATCTCGGTTAATCTCTGACGTAACATTGGCGGCAACTCGGGCATCTGCTTTTCAATCTTGTCTATATATGCATCATCCAGCTCAATCGGCGGGACATCTGGTTCAGGCATGTAGCGGTAGTCATGGGCTTCTTCTTTTTCGCGCTGGGAAGTGGTTTTTTGCTTAGCTTCATCCCAGCCCCGGGTTTCTTGAATGACTTTCTGGCCTTTATCCAACAGCTGGCTCTGACGCTCGATTTCATAAGCCACGGCTCCTTCAACACTGCGGAAGCTGTTGAGGTTTTTAATTTCAGATCTAATGCCCGGCTTTTCAGGCTCTTTGCTGACACTGATGTTGACATCAAACCGTACATGGCCGTGGAACATGTCACCATCTGTGGCACCGGCATATTTCATCAGCAGATAAAGTTCGCGGGCATAGGCTTTGGCAGCCGCGGCACTATGGATGTCCGGATCACTGACAATTTCCAGCAGCGGCGTACCGGCCCGGTTAAGATCAACCAGGCTGTAATCTGCGCCCGGGGGATGGGTGTTTTTACCAGCGTCTTCTTCCAGGTGAGCTCGGGTTATGCCGACACAGATTCTTTCACCAGCAACATTGATATGCACATGACCACCGACTATTAACGGCTGCTCATACTGGCTAATTTGGTAGCCCTTGGGCAAGTCTGGGTAGAAGTAGTGTTTGCGGTCGAACTTAGAGAATTTTTGCGGCTTGGTATTTAGAGCAAAAGCCGCTTTTGTTACCAGATCGACTGCGGCGCTGTTGAGCACCGGCAGCGCACCGGGCAGGCCGACACAGATGTGACTGATTAGCGTATTTGGCGGTGCCTTGCGGGCATCGTTGCCAACGGCGGCGAACAGCTTGGTCTTGGTATTAAGCTGCACATGCGTTTCTATACCAACAGTGGGAATATATTTTGTTGCCATCTAAAAGGCTCCCAGATCTTTCAAACCTTGACGGATGCCGGCCAGAGCGTTCTTAGCTTCATTTTTCCGCAGGCGGACGGTTGGCTCGTGCACTAGACGGTTGCGCAGTTTGTGAGCGTACCAAACAGCGTCATTATCTGAAATTTCATGTTGGGCGGCCACTAAGCGCTCGCCCATGGTTTTACCCCTGTAACTGCGTCTTTTAAGGGCTTCATCGAACAGCTTATCGGCGTCAATAACGGCTAAAATCATGCCGTCATAGGTTTTAACACGGGCCAGGATTTCCAGCCACTTCTTCTGGTAGTAACGCTGGTTCAGTCGTTTTGGCTTATGGACTATAAACCTACTAAGGATAAACAGCACCAGCAGGCCAAAAACAATAGCGACAATTAGAAAGACTAATGTCATATCAGCTCCTCAAAAGCTTTAGCCGCCCCCAGCAGTTGGCGGTCGGCTTTTTGCGGCGCTATTAACTGCAAGCCCACTGGCAGGCCCCGGCTCTCACCAGCTGGCACGCTGACCGCTGGCACACCGGCAATGTTAGCCGCTACGGTCATAATATCTGCCAGGTACATTTGCAAGGGGTTAGCCGTCTTCTCGCCAATTTTAAAGGCAACTGTTGGTGAAGTCGGTCCGACCAGAAGATCGTATTTGGTAAAAGCTTCGTCAAATTCATTAATTATCTTAGTCCGCACAGTCTGGGCCTTTTTGTAGTAGGCATCGTAATAACCGCTGGAAAGTACGTGGGCGCCAATCATGATGCGGCGCTTGGCCTCAGCCCCAAAGCCCTGCTCACGCGATAGGTAGTAGCTGTCGTCAAGATCTTTAGCCTGCTTAGCACTGAGCCCATAGCGCTGGCCGTCGTAACGTGCCAGATTACTGCTGACTTCGGCTGGACAGATAATGTAATAGACGGCTAGGGCTAGCGGTACGCTGGGCAGACTGACTTCAGCCACCCCGGCGCCAGTTTTTTTAAGCTTTTGCAATGCTTCATCGATAACAGTTCTAACATCAGCACTTAACCCCTCGCCGAAATATTCTTTAACAATGCCGATCTTTTTGCCCTTTAGACCATTTTCCAGATCTGTATACGGCTGTTTATCTCGCTCAATGGTAGTGCTATCCATATCATCTCGGCCGGCCATAATATCTAAGACCAAGGCTGCATCAGCAGCGGTTTTAGTCAAGGTTCCAACAACATCAGTACTGCTGGCCATGGCCACAATGCCGCTGCGACTAATTAAGCCGTAAGTTGGCTTAAGGCCAAGCAGACCACAAAAACTAGCTGGTAGGCGAACCGAGCCACCGGTATCTGTTCCCAGGGCGAAAGCAGCCATATCTAGCGCTACTGCAGCAGCTGAACCACCAGAACTACCGCCCGGCACACGAGTTTTATCATGGGGGTTTTTGGTTACGAAGAAATCACTGTTTTCAGTACTACTGCCATGGGCCCAGGCATCCAGGTTAGATTTAGCTACACAAATTGCACCTTCAGCCTCTAGTCTATTTATAACTGTCGCTTGGTAAGGCGCCTCAAAGTCTTTGAGCATATTAGAAGCGGCCGTTGTTCGGCCACCAAAAGTCAGAAAATTATCTTTGGCAATAAAAGGTACACCGGCTAGCCGGCCGACTTTGTGACCAGCTGCGACTTTTTTATCAATGTCTTGGGCTCGCTTAAAAGCTCTTTCTTCTAGAGTTGAAATAATGGCGTCATAGTCTTTGCTCTCATTAATCGACACCAGCGATTGCTTAACTAGATCTACGGCTTTAAGCTCGCCTGCTTGGATGCTGGCGGCAATACCTGCAATGGCTGGCCATTTACCCATAGCTTATAGAACTCTCTTTACTTTGAATTGGTTTTTTTCAACAGCCGGAGCGTTTTTCATTAGTTCCTTAGGTTTGGCCTGATAGTCCTTAACTTCATCCCGGCGCATAACGTTCTTAAGCCCAGTAACTTGGTAAGTTGGTTCCAGGCCTTTGGTGTCGACCTTATCCAGCACTTCAACGTAATCGAGAATGGATGATAGTTCTTCGCGAAAACGCTCAATCTCTTCGTCGGTTAATTTTAGGCGCGACAGCTGCGCCAATTTTAAGACTGCATCACGAGAGAGTTTACTCATATATCTAATTGCTTAGTATAACAAATCATCGAGGTTAGATGCCCCCAGGCAAGCTTTAAGCATCTCTTGAGCCCGTGGAATATTGTAACTTTCGGCACCCGGATCGTAGTCGGGTTCCCAATGCAGCGCGATACCCCGTACGAGCATTGTCCCTAGTAGCGGCTGAAAAATAATATCTTTAGAAATCTGACTTTTGGCTAAGAAAGTTTTTAGTAACAGATTAGAGAATTCCTTTTGGCCACGAATCCAAAACTTTACAAAATTATTACCAAGATCAAAAAAGCGAGGCCACTGATTGCTCAAATGTTCAGAATCGACTAAAACGTAGGCTCCGTTATTTTTAGGATCTACAAAAATGTGGTCGGGCTTTATATCGGCATCTTGCAGGGCCGGAACTAAACGATCATGTAAGCTATCAAACAAATTCTTGACAGCAGTTAAGGTTTTTTTCTCTTCAACGCTCAGATTAGTCGGTAGTCTTTCGGCCATACGGCTACCTAGGCCTTCTTTAGTAAAAATCTGCCTAAAGCCTTCGTTCGTTACCGTTTCTTCGTCAAAGACGATAAAAAAACTACTTAAAATATCAGCAACATAATTAGATTGGGTAATACCTCTACCGTCCAATGACATTCCATCGATCCATTCAGTAACAATCCAGTCTTTTTGATGTTGATATATTTGCGGAGCTCTAAATTTAAAATCTGTTTTTCTACCGAGGCCATTAACTATTCCTGAGTTTTTTGGAAGACCGGCCAATAGTTCTCGAGTTTTATCATTTTTGGCTTTTTTGGCAAAGACCTTACGACCGTCGAGTCGCGCTTCATAAGCCTCAAAGCGGTCAGTACTATGTATAACTTTGATTATTTTCAGACCGTCTACCATAATTTAGCCTTTATCTCAGCTATAAGATCTCTTAAATCGGCGGCTTTTTCAAATTCCAGGTTAGCCGCCGCCAGATCCATCTGGCTGGTTAAATCATGAATAAGGTGCTGGTATTCATCCTTAGGGATTTTGCGCAGGTCCAGCTTCGGTTTTTCTGCCTTGATGGCCCGCGGCAGTAGTTCACCAACCTCACGACTAATGCTGGTTGGCGTTATGCCGTGTTTCTTATTATGAGCTTCTTGAACTCGGCGTCGGCGGTTAGTCTCGGAAATAGCCCGCTGCATACTGCCGGTCTGGTGATCGGCATACATAATAACCCGGCCCTCAGCGTGGCGAGCAGCCCGGCCAATAGTCTGGATCAAAGCTTGTTCACTGCGCAGGAAACCTTCTTTATCTGCGTCCATAATGGCTACCAGACTAACTTCCGGCAGATCCAGCCCTTCGCGCAACAGGTTAATACCTACCAACACGTCATAGACGCCCAGTCGCAGGTCGCGCAGAATATCCGTGCGCTCCAAGGTCTCGATCTCACTGTGGATGTAGGCCACTTTCATATTCAGTTCCTGCAGGTACTCGGCTAAGTCTTCGGCCATGCGCTTAGTCAGGGTAGTGACTAAAACCCGTCGCCCATTGCTGACCGTGTCTCTAATTTCAGCGATTAGATCATCAATTTGGCCTTCAATTGGCCGCACCTCAATAACCGGATCAAGCAGGCCGGTTGGTCTAATAACCTGCTGGATTGGTTCAGGGCTGCGCGAGAGTTCATACTCGGCCGGCGTAGCTGATACATAAATAACTTGGTTCATATGCTGCTCAAACTCGCTGAAGGTTAGCGGCCGGTTATCCAGCGCACTGGGCAGGCGAAAGCCGTGTTCGACTAATACTTCTTTACGGGCTCTGTCACCGTTATACATGCCACGGACTTGCGGGATGCTCATATGCGATTCATCGACAAACATTAAATAGTCATCCGGAAAATAATCCATTAAGGTGGCCGGCTGTTCGCCCTCTTCACGGTTGGTTAAATAGCGACTATAGTTCTCGATACCTTTAACGAAGCCAGTTTGTTCAAGCATTTCCAGATCGAACTTGATTCGTTGTTCCAGCCTTTGGGCTTCCAGCAGTTTGCCTTGCTTTTTAAAGTAAGTCAGGCGCTGGCCGGCTTCCTCACGGATTTTATCCAGGGCAACTTTAAGTTTAGACTCCGGAGTTACATAGTGACTGCCGGGGAAAATACTTAAGCTGTCAAGTTTTTTTTCAATCTCACCAGTCAATGGATTAATCTGAGTCATGCGCTCCACTTCGTCGCCGAAGAATTCTATGCGGTAAGCGGTCTCTTCCCCAGTGGGATAGACATCTACGACATCGCCCCTGACCCTAAAGGTGCTGCGGTGGAAATCCATATCGTTGCGGCGGTACTGGATATCTGTTAAACGGCGCAGAAACTTATCTCGCAGCACACGCTCACCAACTTTAAGTTTAATGGTCATGCCGGCGTAATCTTCGACCGAGCCAATGCCGTAAATACAGGAAACGCTGGCGACGATAATACAATCCCGCCGTGATAGCAGTGCGGCCGTCGCCGCATGACGCAGCCGTTCAATTTCTTCATTAATATCGCTGTCTTTTTCAATATAAGTGTCAGTCCGAGGCATGTAAGCTTCGGGCTGGTAGTAATCGAAGTAGCTGACAAAGTAATGTACCGCCGCGTCTGGAAAGAACAACCTAAACTCATTATAAAGCTGGGCGGCTAAAGTTTTGTTGTGACTCAGCACTAGCGTCGGCCGCTGGACATTGTTAATAACATTGGCCATGGTGAAGGTCTTCCCTGAACCGGTAACACCTAGTAAGGTCTGGTGTTTTTGTTTTTCCTGCAAGCCTTTAGTCAGTTTGGCAATCGCCGAGGGCTGGTCACCGGTCGGACTATAATCACTCCTAAGCTTAAACTTGGCCATCCCTTAATTGTAGCAATTAAGAGCTATAGATGTGGCGGTAGTCGCTGTGCAGCTTATCTAGCATACGGGTTACTTTGGCAATCAGTTCATCAGGATCGGCTTCAAAGATAACCAAATCAGGATCAGCATTCGGTAAAAGTTTTAGGAGGTTTTCAATCTGATCACCGATACCGCCGGCACCTTCTAGGATACCGATGGGGGTATGCGTTTCGGCGGCAATGGTAAATTCATGTAGAGTACCCAAGCGTCCACCAATGCTAATTACAGCATCGGCCGAATTAATTAACAGTGCGTCACGGCCGCCATAGTGCAAACCGGTGTATAAAATGGCGTCGTAGTCATCTATTGGCAGCCGGTACTTCAGCATATGCTCGACTTTGGTAGCAGCCGGACTTAAACCAAGACTCATTTTACCCCCGGCTTTTTTATAGCCGCGGGCGGCATCATTAGGCAGACCGGTGGTAGCACCAGTCATCAGGCTGTGGCCGGCTTTGGCAATGGCCTTGCCCACTTCTATAGCCTGCTGACGATTTTTTTCAGCGCTCGAACCTTTTGCTGCCCCCGATACACATATTTGATATTTTCCCACCGCTTCTCCTAGCCCTGGCTATATTCTTTGGCCATCTCAGCCGGCATCAAGTTGCTTATTTCATCTTCCACTACCTGCCCTATATCATCGCCGAGTGTGTCGTATCGATTAGCCAGTTCGTCCCATAAGGCTTTGGCGCCATGATGCGCGGCACCTGTCTCATGAGCCGATAAATTTAACTGATTATGGGCCACGTCATGGATGTTTAAGGAAACCGGCTTATCGTCATGCAGTGAAATTAAATGGCTAGCATTAACCCACCAGTGCAAGCTCGGGTGAACAGCTGCCAGCGATTTTAAATCAGCCTTAACTCCTAGCTGGACAGCACTGCGCAGCAACATTAAGGACAAAGCGATGACTGGTGCACCGGCTAGACTCTTAGCCGGCCAGACGGTTAAAGAACCTGTTTGCTGGTTGCAGATATTAAGATCAGATGGCTCTGGCAATGAGCTCCATTTGTCCAGCTGCGGTTGGACAAAATTGATCGGTTGCAGCCCATAGTCATTGCTGGGCAGGCGGGCCGTAAGCTTGGTAAAATTAGCCTGCCAAGCGCCCGATTCAACATAAGGCGCCATTAGATAGAGTTCACCAATATTTTCGCGCTTAAGCATCGATTCGGCCGAGCGGTAGCCAAATTGTTTCATGAGTTTTTTGGGTGGCAGATCGCGCAGCACACTCCTGGCTTTGGTCGGCCTCAGGGCCCAAAGCTCAGATTTGCCAATCACCTGTTGGCATATCTCAATTGCCCGTGAGATACGGACAGCAAAGCCGTCTTCATGACTTATACTTAAGGCTTTATCGGTCAATGCGGCGTCCCTGCCAAACTTAGCTTGCAGGGCGTGGTAAAGTTCAGAAGCGGTTGTATCATGCGGATCCAGCCCCAGGCTGGCAATCTTTTGTTTAACACCTTGAGTTACTTCAGCTAGCAGCCGCACATCGTGAGAGGGATAGCAAAGCTTATCTTCCATTTGGGCAATATAGTCAGCGATTTCTTTTTGCGGCTTGCCAAGCATTAAAGCTAATTTAGTAAACATCTTAGGTCAGCCTCTGCGGATGATATGACTGCGGCGCAGTGTGTAAGTATTGTTCAATTTGATGAACGTTCAATAGACCAGCTTGGGCACCAACTTTCTGGACGACGCTCATAGCGTTGATGGGAGCCCAAAGCAGGGCCCCCTGGATATCGGCGCCGCGCATGATCGCGGCGACAAAGGTTGAGGTAAAAGCGTCGCCGGCACCGGTACGGTCATACGGTGGCTTCGGGTCGGGATAAATCGGCATGCTGTAACGACTTGTACCATCGCTGGCAAAGGCGCCCTTGGGTCCATCGCTGATTACCACGATCTTTGGCCCCAACTCATGTAATTTATCGAACAGATCGTTGATGTCTCCTGGTTTAGCGCCGGAAATTTTGGCGGCTTCTTCACGATTGACGGCCAGAATTTCAGCACGTTGGTAGATTTTTTTCAGCCGGCCGGCGCCAGCTTTTATCTGGAAAGTACCTGGCTGGAAAGCTAATTTAACACTTGTGTGGCTCTCCAGCCAAGCTGCCAACTCGTCGTGATATTCATGGGTGTTTTTGGAAACCGAACTAAAGTATACCCACTTGGGGATATCAATTATCCGAAAGTGAGGCCAGTGGTAGGCATATTCTTCGTGCTTGATTAATATCGTCCGGTCACTTTTATACCACAGCACGTAATGGTAATTGCTTTTTTTGTCCCTGTTAATGTGGACAAAGCGAGTATCGACATCTTTATCTTCTAGCGAATCGATGATTTCTCTGCCCCAATTATCCGAACCAACATTAGATACCAGGCCCGATTCAAAGCCAAGCTTGGCAAAAGCTACAGCAGCGTTAGCGGCGTTACCCACGCCAGCAACTATTTCTGAAAAGTCGTAAGGGATTTTTGTACCAAATGGTACGGATAAATCCGGTTGCCCATCCTTGCCATATTCAATTTTTTGCTGGTTGTCTAGCAGTCTAATGAAGGCATCTGTTACCACATCGCCGACAGCCAGTACATCTATCTGTTTTTGAGCCATAATCCTTACGGCTATTTTAGCATAACCGTATCTATAAATTGTCCGCAAACGTTGTAAATTACGTTTATTTTCTAATTTTTACGTAAATCCCCAAAACAACAGTCAGTAAAAATGATATCCCAAATAGACTACCTACGAGTGGCGTGATAAATAAATCATGTTGTCTATCTAGGATTGAAGTAAAAAGGAGCCAGGAAAAAAATGAAATTACCGTAACTGTAGGTAATGTCTTAGTTGCAAACTTAGCAGCAGGAGTTGGCGTAATAGCATTATTTTTTAGTCTCTTTCGATTCAATAAAATAATATAAGCAAAAAGGAGAAGTAGGAGGATTGGTACAAGTACGAGCGCCCAAGCCCATAGTCCTATTTCCCAACCCAGATTGTCATACATTTTTAGCCTTGCCAGCAGAATTAAACATATCTATTTTAGCCTCAACCACCTTTTGGACTTCCTCAATAACCTTGGGCATAAGTTTAACAACCGCGTATTCGCTCTTATTTTCCGCCAAGACTTTTTCCAGCGTTCGGCGATAGGCGACGCGCATGTCACTATTGATATTAATTTTGTTAATACCAATCCTGATAGCTTCGCTAAAGTAGTGCCCTGGCGTACCACTGCCGCCGTGAAGAGAAATATTGCAGTCAATGGCTTGCCTGATTTTTTGCAACAACTCTAGATTTAAAACCTTCGGGGCAGGATACAGTCCATGTAAATTGCCAATCTGGGCGGCAAAGGTGTCTATGCCAGTTTGGGCTACGAAATCGGTAGCTTCTTGCGGTTTAGTTTCAAACTTCTTAACTTCTTCGTAGTTAATCTCTTCGGTATGTAAATTAGATGAACCCATAAAATAACGCTCCTCAGCTTCTACTAACGCGCCGGTTAGTTTAGCAGCTTCGACTACCTTTTTAGTCCCAGCCATAATCTCATCCCGTGAAGCCTCGTGATTAGCCTGGGAAATATCTATATGGATACACTCAAAGCCAGCTTCAATGCCGGCAATGGCATCTTCAACGCTTGGGCTATGGTCTAAGTTAATATATATCTCTAAACCGTATTGGTATTTATAGTTATCGACCATGTCACGGACGTTATCTAAGCCAATGGCATCAACCTCGCCTTTGCTGACCTCAACCAGAAGTGGTGACTTTTTAGCCACCGCTGCCCGAACAACCGCAATCAGTGTTTCTTGGTTATCCAGGTTAAAGGCCCCCAAGGCAAACTGTTCAGCCCGGGCCCGGGTAAAAGTTGACCGGGCGGCTTGGCAGTTGCTGCGAATCTGGGCAAGGGTTAAGGGCATGTTATCTCCTTAATGGGCATGGTTAGTATGGTCGGTTAGTAATTTGCGAGCAGCTTTAGCGATTGCCTCAGCATCTAGTTCAAAGTGTTTCAGTAGCTCCTCAGGCTCACCAGACTCACCAAAGCGGTCCTTCATACCAATTCTTAACATGGCTGTGGGCATCTTCTCGCCCAGCAGTTCAGCTACCGCCCCACCCAGCCCGCCGGCAATCTGGGCTTCTTCGGCTGTTAATACATGGCGCGTTTTACCGGCACTATTCAGAATTACTTCTTCATCCAGCGGTTTGATAGTTGAGATATGTACCACTTCAGCGCTAATGTCCTTGCTAGCTAGCAACTTTGCTGCCTCTAATGCTTGGTAGGTCATGGTACCGGTTGCAATGATGCTTATATCCATCCCGGCTCTAAATACGTAGGCCTTACCAATTTCAAAGGGCGTATGCACTGAAGTAAAGATTGGTGTCGCTTCACGAGCCAGGCGCATATAGTTGGGCCTTTTGTCTTTAGCCATTGCTAGTGTGGCCTTTTCGGCCTCCACACTGTCACACGGAGCGATCACCACCATATTTGGCAAAGCACGCATTAGAGCAATATCTTCCAACATTTGGTGAGTAGCCCCATCCGGCCCGACACTAACACCAGCATGTGAGCCAATTATCTTAACCGGCCGATCGTTAAGGGAAATTGTGGTCCGTATCTGTTCCCAGTTGCGGCCCGGGCTAAAAGCGGCGTAGCT
>DATESY010000053.1:0-2798 GCA_035283865.1 Saccharimonadales bacterium (SeqCode) | reverse complement strand
GTAGCCCGCACACGGCTGTGAATATGCAGGCGGCGGCGGATCCAGCCGACCACCGGATTAAGGGCCAAAGACAGGAAGACTGCCGCTGCAATAAGAGTTAGTATATGGGCTACTTGACCAATGAAGCGGTAAGCCAATACGGCGGCAACCACCCACAGTATTGTCCGCACAATTGTGCGGTTAGCGATACTAACGGTAACGTTCCTTTGTTCCACTGCAAGCTAATTATGCCCGCTTAGGGCCTGTTTATCAATCGCCTCGTTATATAGTTTTAGTATTTGGGGGCCGACAGTCTCGATATCGTAGTTTCTAACGTGCACCTGCTGCCAGTCATGGACACTATCGCTCAACTGTTTATCGCTCATAAATCTTTCTAATTTCAAAGCCAGCTGAGCGGCATCTTTTGGGTCAAACAAGGTTTCAGGCCTCTCGCCCAATACACTGGCATAACCCGGATTGTTGCCACCGAGCACCACCGAGGCACCGACGGCCATGGCTTCTATTAGGACTATGCCAAAGCTCTCGCCGCCTAGTGAAGGGAAGCAGGCAATGGAAGCACTGGCCAAAAGTTCCGGCTTGGTCTGCTCACTTATGAAGCCCAGGAATTTTACCGAAGATTGTAAGTTATTTTGCTCAACATAGTTCTCCAATTGCCGTTTGGCTGGTCCATCTCCGCCGATGCTTAGTCTAGCTTCAGGTATAGCCTGGCTTAGAAGTTTAAAAGCCCGCAGCAGCTGTAAACAACCTTTGCGCTTAACCAACCGGCCCAGAAAAACTATGTGGTAGGACTGGGGCTTATTTTTCGCCCGGCTGAATCTTATAAGCTCGACGACATTTGATGAATCTATTGTCTTGAGACCAAAGGCCGACGTGGCAAAGCTTGAACTGGCGCTGCTGACGTTCAAGACTGCGTTAAAGCGAGGCAAGCTGCCAGAGCATATAATCTTCAAAAAACGGCTGCCCCCGTGTGCCATTAAGCCAGCTGGATAAATATGGAAGGTACCAACTACAGCTGTTTGTGGACTAGTTCGATTAATAACCTTGCCAGCCAGCAGCGGCGAGTAGGGCATTTGAACGTGCAGGACATCGAGGTTATGTTTGGCTAAAACCTGGTTAATAAGTTTGCTGCTGGCAGGCAAGGGGGTGTTTACCTGGTTGCCGTTAAAATTTACACTTAAGTTTTTAGACAGGCTAAAAACTGGCGCGCCAGCCCACTCCTTAAGTTTGGTCTCGCCAACCAAATAGACCACCTGGTGACCTTGTCCGCTTAGCCAGGCACCGAGTGTCTTAACGTACTGTGAAACGCCATCAGACCTATCCAGGCTGTCGTCGTACAAAAAGCCGACGGATAAGCCTTTTAGGCTTGTCTTCATTTTGGCTGCCGGTCGTTTTGACATTTTTGGCTCCATTCCTTAGGCTCAGCGCCTCCTTGTAGGCTGCCTCATATTGATCGATAATCTTCGGATAATCGTATTTTTTTACCTCATGAAGTCCCCATCTACGGAGTAGGCCGCTGATTTTTTCGTCGTTCATGAAAATGCTAAGGCGTTCAGCAAAATCATCGGTGGATTTGGGATCTACTAGACCTAGCCGGCCGTGGCCGCTTAAGACATTGATATAACCCGAGTTACGACCGCCGATTACCGGGGCGCCCGTAGCCATAGCTTCAATCAGTACGATTCCAAAACTTTCACCAAACAGTGCCGGGCTACAAAATACATCGGCGTTACCCATTAGCCGTCTTTTCTCTTCATCGCTAACGTAACCGCTAAAATGAATGTTTTTGATATCAAGTGACCTTGCCAGTTGTTCCAGGCGGTTACGTTGACCGCCCTCACCGGCAATGATAAGGTAAGCGCCCGGCATTTGCTCTGACAGCACCGCGAAAGCTCGAAGCAGATAATCGATACCCTTTCGCCTATCAAGTCGACCAACATAAACAACCGTTTTAGTATTTGGCCCATTCAGCGGCAAGCGTTTTTTTGGTGGTTTATAAAGGCTTAGATCTATGCCGTTAGGGATGTATTTTATATTCTGGGCTAGTTTTTTTTCAAAATCTTTTTGGGCTTTACTGACTAATAGGGCGGCCGGGGCAGGTGAGACGGCAGTTATAACATGCATTTTTTGACCAATTCCACGGCCGTAAGGCATAAATACATTGACCCACGACTTGGCGGCTGCATTATCTGTAAGATTAGCGTGAAAAGTACCTACATGAGCTGCCTTGGAATGCTTGAGCATCTGCCAGGCTAACATTGGCAGCCAGGGCTCATGAAAGTTTATAACGTCAAATTGCTCCCTCTTTAATATCTCACCAATTTCATTACTGTCTGATGGCATACCCCAATTACCAGACATTCCCAAGCCACCTGTAAAGTCCCGACTAATGCCAAATAAAATATAGTCATCGGGAATGGGACCTTTAAAGCCAGACGGACGCTGAGTTATGACTTTGACCAGGTGACCCTTTTTAACCAGGCCGCCATGAAGGTGAGTTACCAGCTGCTGTACTCCACCTGTTCGCTCAAACATGTTATAAGGGCAAACCAGTGCGATTTTCATTACTCTAATATTAGCTTATCTTCTTTAATACACGAATAAACTCTTTAGGCATATACGGCTTGGCATCCTTGGCTGTCGCCACAATTGATAAAGCGTGAGCCGGCATCTTGATCTTGCCTGGGTAGAAATCGGAGTAAATCATACGCATATGTTGCTCTACCATGACCTTGTTAAAGTAATGGTCATTAACAACCCCGGCGTGGTAGATTGGCAGGTCAATATGACCTTGACCGGGT
>DATESY010000052.1:0-3489 GCA_035283865.1 Saccharimonadales bacterium (SeqCode) | reverse complement strand
AGCAACTTCGCCGCGTCCTGCTGGAGGAGCTCCTCCGCAACCCCTACCCGAGGGAGCGATTGATCACCTGCTACGAGCACCATGGACGAGCATTCGTGATCAGAACTCTCAACGAGATGATCGACGAGAAACTGATCCAGGAAAGACCGACCGAGGGTGCCCGCGTGCGGAGATTCGTAGAGCTGCACATCACATTGCCCGGCCGGGACTTTCTAGCTCAGTCAAGAGCGGTCTGAGCGGCCGCGAGGCCCTGCCTGTCGGTAGGCAGGCGAGAAAGGTAGGAAATGAATTCAAGCCAAATCATCGGAGTAGTACTCGTCTCCATCTCTAGCTTTCTGATCGGATCTGTTCTCAGCCGCCTAAGGCTGGGCTACCCGAAGCGAGCTCGTGTGACTCTCGTCGCTGCACTCATCGGGCTGGGGTACGGCATCGGACTCTTGACCTAGCTTCAAACTGTCGCGGATCCGGCCGATCCGCAACTGAGCGTCGAGGGCGGCAACCGCCGCCCTCCGCTTTCACACAAGATCCATACCGGGTCTTTTTTATTATTCTAAAACAGCTTTTATTCTTCTAACCCCCGCCGAGCTAGCTTCCTCTTTTTGGATCTTAAACTTCTTACCTTTTTCACCTATAACACTTGTATGTTCGACATGCGGGCCGCCGCATATTTCTCTACTAAACGGTTTTTTAGAGTCGCCAATGGTATAAACCTTAACACTATCACCATATTTATCACCAAAGGCCCCTGAGGCGCCTTTTTTAAAGGCTGCCTCAGTCTTTTCTTCTTGCCAGGTAACCGATAAGTCTTCTTTTATTTTCTCATTAACAATGTCTTCGACTTTCTTAATCTGCTGTGGTGTAACCTTTTGTGGATGAGAAAAATCAAAACGGGTACGCTCACCAGTAATATTGCTGCCACGTTGAACCACGTGATCGCCTAAAACGTTTTTGAGAGCCTGATACATCAAGTGGGTGGTGGTGTGCAGTTTAACGACAGCTTCGGAATGATCAGCTAAACCACCTTTAAACATTCCTTGGCTAGCTGTTTGGCTGCGCTTTTTCTGCTCTTTCATATGTTTGTCGAAATCACTACGCCAGTTTTCGTCAACTTCAACTTTTTGTAAGTATGCTTCTTCCAGACTGAGTTCGGCTGGAAAGCCGAAAGTATCGTAAAGCTTAAAGACGTCTTCACCGCTTAAACTTTTCTTATCCTTTGCAAGTTTAGCAAATTTACGAACACCAGAGCGCAGAGTTTGGCGGAAGATTTGTTCCTCTTTGATGAAGGTATGCACGACATCGTTCTTACGCTCTTTAACTTCGGGAAAATCTTTTTCATATAAACCAATTACTATGGGCGTAACCTCTTCGCACAGATGCTGTTCTATACCCAGTTCAAAGGCATAACGGATAGCCCGGCGCAGCAAGCGGCGTAGGACATAACCCTGGGCTTTGTTGCTGGGCACAGCACCATCGACACCCAGCCAGACGGCCGCGCGCATATGGTCAGCTATAACCCTCATGGCTGTCTGGTGCTGGTCATAACTCTTAGCGCTTAGCGTTTCTAAACCGTTAATGATTGGTTTGATCAAGCTGATCTGAAAGACATCAGGACTGTTAATACTAGCTGCTGCAATACGCTCCAGACCACCGCCAAAGTCGACGTTGGGAGCTGGCAATGGTTCAAATCCTTTAGCCGTTTTTTTATAAGCCATAAAGACGCTGTTGCCAATTTCCAAGAACCGGCCGCAGTCACAGTTGGGATGGCAGTACTTACCCCATTTTTCATCATGCGGTGTGCCGAAATCGTAAAAGACTTCACTGTCCGGTCCGCCCGGTTCACCCAAGCGCATATTACTGGGCGGCCCTTCACGACTCCACCAGTTTTTGGAAGCATCATAGTAAAAAATCCGGCCGGCTTGCATACCTTTCTGGTAGCCAGTTTCGTTTGAGCCTAGCTCAACCTCTTTAGCATCAATGCCTTCCTGGCCGAACAAATCTTTCCAGATTTTGGCACTCTCGGTATCTTTCGGTACACCTGTTTGTTTATCTCCGATAAAACAAGTTACATAGAGTTTCTGAGGGTCTAGACCAACGGTCTTGGTCAGAAAATCCCAGAACCAAACCAGCTGGTCTTCTTTGTAATAATCGCCCAGGCTCCAGTTACCGAGCATTTCAAAGAAAGTGGTGTGGCGGTTATCACCAACCTCATCCATATCTTCAGCCCTAAAACAGGTTTGGCTGTCTACCAGCCGCTTGCCGGCTGGGTGCTTTTCGCCAAGCAAATATGGCACCAGTGGTTGCATGCCACTACCGGTGAAAAGGGTCGTTGGATCATCCTGCGGCACCAAAGAAGCCCGGGGGATAATTTTATGGCCCTTGGTAACGAAGAAAGCCAGGTATTGTTTTCTAATTTCCTGAGTAGTCATCATCTAAAAGTTTAACAGAGATAATTTATATTTGACAAAAGCGAATGCTTGTTCTATTAATTACACATGGCTAGAGAACTTGGCAGATTGGGACCTTGGCAGTTTCCTTTCGACGTACCTTCGGAAGATTACCGTGAACTTGGCATATTATCAGAAATTATTGATGAAGCCGAATGTACACTGGATTGGTATGGCGGCAAACGGGGCGATGGTACTGAATATCACGCATTAGTGTTGGATCTTAATGAGAAAATCGCTCTAGCACCTGAGAGTTCAGCGGCCAGGAGTGTTCGAGAAGAAAGAAATAGATTGAAAGAAATGTTCAACTTGCCGCTTAAGGGACTCCCAGACGTACATAGAAAACCATTAGACTGGAAGGTTATGGTCGCTCACGAACGAACACGCAGGGCTACGCGATTAGTTGACGCAATTGCAGCATCCCTAGACGCGAGATTTCCAGCTGATCAAGAAAAAGCAAGGGTCTTAAGCAACGATGCCACCGCCGAGACAAACATTACCAGAATAAAAGACAGTTGATTGACCCGGTGTTAACGCCCTTACTTCTTCATCAAGCTCAACTATAGCCTTAGAATTACTTAACAGATCAAACTTTTTTACTGTGATTAGCTTTGCCCTGTGTCTTGTGCGAACCTGCAGCCTGTCGTTAACTGACGGTTCACCATTGATCCAATGAACATCAGCCAGCCTGACTTTACTGCTCCAGAGTTTTTCATCCTGAAGATCTGTCGTAACATGAACTTCGTTCTTCTTCATGTCTTTACCAGTGACGTAATATGGCAGACCGCCGCCGACACTTAAACCATGGCGCTGGCCAATGGTATAAAAGATGGCGCCGTCATGTTCACCGACAGCTACGCCGTTTTGGTCAATAATCTTTCCCTGTTTTTTATCAACGTACTGGCTCAAGAAATCTTTGATGCCAACTTTGCCAACAAAACAAAGGCCCATACTCTCGTCTTTATCGGCCGTAACTAGCTTGTGTTTTGCAGCCATAGCCCGGACCTCACTCTTTAGATAGTCGCCAATCGGGTAAAGAGTTTTT
>DATESY010000051.1:0-3748 GCA_035283865.1 Saccharimonadales bacterium (SeqCode) | reverse complement strand
GAAGCCATGGAAGCCAGTCCCAGGGCTGGAATAGTCACCAGCAAGATGATTAGCGATACCGGGGAGTATTTAGATAGCACCGGTGAGCTATATACCATTTGGGGGTTGCCCTATCCCCGGGGACGGCGTGAAGCCAGTACCAGTAAATATGATAGCCTCAAAGAAGTCTTTGGCGGCTCTGGTGGTGCCAGTTTATACCGCCATAAAATGCTGGCTCAAATTGGCTTTTTGGACGAAGATTTCTTCGCCTATTACGAGGATGTTGATCTAAGCTTCAGGGCTCAATTAGCTGGCTGGAAGGTGCTATATGAGCCAGCGGCCATAGTCCGTCACCACATAGGCTCCACTAGTAGCCGGGTCAGGGGCTTTACCACCTACCAGGCCATGAAGAATCTGCCCTGGTTGGCTATTAAAAACGTCCCAAAGGGGCTGCTGCGCAAAGTTCTGCTACGCCTTAGCCTGGCCTACCTGCTATTTTTTGGCCGGGCGGTAGTCCGCGGCCAAGGCTGGCTAGCCCTTAAGGGTGTTGGCCGGATGTTGCGGTTGCTGCCGAAAAAAATTGTGCAAAGACGTAGGATTCAAAAGAAACGCACGGTTTCGCCGCGTTATATTAATTCCATTTTGACCCATGATTTACCACCTGATGCCCGTGGTTTGCGATCCTTGCGAGCTTTTTGGTGGAAGCTCCGTAAAAAGAAAGCCTAGTTTGCAACAGGTTCTCGGTTCTCACTGTGCCTGTGTTGACGATAGGTCTGACCTAATTCCCTTTACTTTTTATTATACTTTACTATTGATTATCGCTTTACTTTTTGGTAGCATAAAGACATGCAAAAATTAACCTTATCCAGCAAAAACCAAGTAGTAATCCCTAAAGCCGTACGCGCCAAACTTAGAGTTGGCAGCGGCGACAGGCTTATAATAAAGCGCCTTACCGATAGTGAAGTAGTGCTTAGGAAAGAACCCAGCTTTTACGACCTGCTTGGTACCATCCCCAGGCAACCAGAAGATGCTGTTGCTAGAATTCGCAAGCTACGCGATGAATGGCGACAGTAAAACGTGGTATACCTAGATACCAATGTAATTATATACCTATTGGAGGATCATCCAGATTATGGACGCCAAACTGCTAAAAAACTGGCTGATCTTAAAACAGAGGGCCAATCGTTTATAGCCTCGACTATTTTAGCAACCGAATTCTTAGCTGGTTCAACAGCTACATCGTTTAATGATTTAGCACGGGTTACCGAGTTGACGTTCGAAGATGTTAGCTTAGAAATTGCCCGCAGTGCAGCGATTCATCAGCAAGAACACGGACTGGCGATGGGCGATGCCATACACCTCGCTACCGCTACTATACTTAGCCAAGTATCGACATTCTTTACCTATGACAAGCAGCTGGCCGATGCAGCAGCGAAATACTTAAAGGTCATCACCGCATAATTATGATGGAACGGATTGTTATTGATGCCCGTGAGTCGGGGACTAGCACTGGCAGATATATTGACAAATTGATTGAACATTTACATAAACTCGAACCGGAATATGTAATTACCGTGCTGACTAAGACACCCCGGATCGAGTTTATGAAAACTATAGCGCCGGGTTTTGAAGTTATTGAATCAAATTACAAGGAATTTGGTTTTGCCGAACAGATTGGCCTGCTCAGGCAGATAAACACCCTGGAGGCTGATCTGGTACATTTCAGCATGACCCAGCAGCCAGTTTTGTATAAAGGTAAGGCTATTACAACCATCCACGACCTAACTACCGCCCGGTTTAATAACCCCAGCAAAAACCGGCTGGTGTTTAAATTTAAGCAAGTAATTTACAGGTGGGTCATTAAGCGGGTTGCTAAGCGATCTGAAACGCTTATAACCCCCAGTGATTGGGTAAAATACGATGTCGCACAATTTGCTAAAGTTCCGCCAGGTAAAATCAACGTAACCCATGAAGCAGCTGATGAGATTACAGACGATCCGGAGCCCATTGCAGATCTAAGGAACCAGAAATTCATCATGTCTGTTGGCCGGGCCCAGCCGCATAAGAACCTGAAGCGTTTAATCCGAGCTTATTCTGATGTCCAGCTAACACACCCGCGGCTAAAGCTGGTTTTGGTCGGTAAGATTGATAGCAACTATCTCCTGCTTAAGAAATATGTCCAGCAAAAGGATATAAACGGGGTTATTTTTACGGATTTTGTGTCTGAGGGCCGCCTGCGCTGGCTGTACGAAAATGCCCAGGCTTATGTATTCCCTTCACTCTCAGAAGGTTTTGGCCTGCCAGGCTTAGAAGCATTAATCCATGGCTTGCCTTTAGTCGCTAGCCGGGCTACTTGCCTGCCAGAAATCTATAAAGACGCAGCTATCTATTTTGATCCCGGGAGTACCTCGGATATGGCTGAAAAGATTAAACTAGTTATTGAGAATAAGACTTTGGCGACACAGTTGCGCCAAAAGGGTTCAAAGGCTGCGGCAGAATACTCCTGGGAACGCACGGCCCAGCAGACTCTTGAGATCTACAAAAAAATCCTAAGTCAGTAGCTTATTGTTCGATCTTATTACTTAGAGGATTAGGCAGCTGCAATCCAGATAGTTTCCATTGCCTATCGACTTTTTTAAAGTAAAGTGCCCCCGATGCTGGTTTAAAATCCTTATTAAGGGGTATGAAGTAAATAACAACGCCGAATTCCCCAGAACTATAACTACCGCCGTTAATAATAATCATACCTTGGCTGTAGACTTCCTCGGCTGCAAGCAGGTCGGTTATCTGGGCTTCGGAGTTTTTCGTCTTCAGCTCTAGCGCTGCGGAGGCATATAGCTCTTTGGCTTTTTTATCCTTAATTTGCTGGGCAGTCGTTTGGGCGGCTTGTTTCAACTTTTCGGCTTCATTTTTCAGGTCTGTTCTTTCAACGTCAGTAACGGATTGTTCAATCTTTTTAAAAGCCTCCGTTTCTTCTTTACTGACTATCGAAACCGGGTGTAGGCTGTTTTTAATATAAATAAAGCGCAAGGGCTGGCCGTCTTTTTTGACCGTTACCTTAGCTACATCCCAACCGTTAGATTTTTCAAAAGTGGCGGTTACGTCCGGTGATAATTTCTGTTTTTGTTCTGGCACCAGTGTTTCATTAATGTACTTCTTGAAGTCATTAGCCTTTTTATCCTTTAAAAACTCAACTGGCTGTAAACTGATGTTATTGTCAGCATAAACTTCATCTATCGTCTTACCGGCTATTTTACCGCTGTGGACTATCTGAAGCCCTTGTATGGCATGCGCATCAACTGCCTTATCTTTTGGTACGCTAAAAACATACTGCCCGCTGAAGGTTAAATATTCAGGATGATCTATTTTGCGTATAGGTTCAGGGCGGAAAAGCATCCATCCGCCAATCAGTAATAGAACTACTAGTAGAATTGCCAGTCGGGGTCGTGAGCCTTTGAGCTTAAATGCCATTATTACCTACTGCTGTCTGGTTGGGTCTGGCAGGCTTAATAGCTCTAACTTCCACTTGCCATCGATCTTTTTGAAACTCAAAGCCCCAACTGCCGGCTGCTGGTCATTTTTGTCGAGTTTAATCAGCCGCAGTACAGTCGAGAAATTGTCCGGGGTGTAACTTATACCACTAATAACAATACTGCCTTCGGTGTATGGGGTTGCCGTCTTTAAAGCGGCGGATAGCTCTGCTTCGGTAGTGCTGGCTTTAAGCTCCGCGGCAGCGTTAGCATATAGATCTTTGGCTTTTTGGTCCTTA
>DATESY010000050.1:0-4251 GCA_035283865.1 Saccharimonadales bacterium (SeqCode) | reverse complement strand
TGAATAAAAGCAATTTCAGAAAGTTATTGCCAGGCACTGGTGGTGGTATCTTTTTAGTCATATTTGGATACGCAACGCTTGTAATGAGCTTGATTAATATACAGTCTTACTACGCAACGATGAATCTTCCTGGGTATAGCTCTACCCTGGCTTTTATCCAAATTGTTATGGTTGTCATTAATCTAGTTGTAATTGTTGGTGTGACGAAATACAATCGTCGCTGGCTAGAGAATGTGGCCACGCTAGTCCTAGCACTTATATTTATCCTCCAGGTTGGTATGATAGTCGGAAGTGGTATTTGAGATAGATACATATCTCTCAGTTAAAGTAGGATAGCAGCGTCCTAGCTTCGGCGACTACGCTGCATCATGTTGCTCGTGCTTGCTGTACTTCCCTGCATAATACATACTAAAAATAGAGAAAGGTAAATTTTGGAAGGCCAAAAAGAAGCTGAAACATTAAAGCGGCTACACCTCAATCCAGGTGATAAAGTACAAGTCACGACTAAGAACAGTACAGTATACGAAATTGATGTCGGTGACGTAGCTAAGGGTTTATTAAACTCCAGGGTCCATCGCCAGCCGATGGAACCAAAAGACGACTTAGCCCTACCTGAAATGACTATAGAGCAGGCTTCTGTTTTTGTAGCTAAGGCACCGTATGTTGGCGCGGTCGCTCTAGGTGATAGGGTGGAAATAATTGGTATTGAATCCAAAACCCAGGAAAGGGTCAGCCTCCACACGTCGCCGGTTGTTGCATTGAGCCATGTCGAAGAAGGATCCTAGCTTCAACAACCGGGACGTTAAAACCAAGACCTCTGTTTAGAGACCTTTTTGTTATAAGATTATATTGATGACAAATGATAGGCAGTTGACTATTTTTGGCGACAGGGAGAAAAACGAGAATGGTGACTAAACTCAAAAAGTTAATTGAATCCTCGGACAAGATACTTATAACTTCTCATATTTCACCGGACCCGGATGCTCTAGCATCTGTTTTACTACTCGGCACAACACTAAAACTTAATTATCCAGACAAAGAAGTGCTAATAATCCTAGAAGAGAAACCTGAAGGCCTGGAATTCCTAGCGGGTTACAAAGAAGTGAAGTTCCAATCGCTTATAGATGCTTTAAATAGCTATAAGCCAGAACTTTTTATCCTGCTAGACGCCGTAAACTATGAGCGTTGTTCCCGAAATGATGGTGATGCGATTAGACGCTACCTAAAAGATAATAAGGTCGCTACAGCTATCATTGACCATCACGAACCTACCGGTAAAGATGACACCAACGTCTATATTCATCAAGGCAGCATCGCTACCGTCCAGGATGTCTATGAAGTTTGCTTTGAGCATCTGGGTCTTAAAAAACCTGAAGGCTATGGTGAAACCACTATGCTGGGGATCTATTCAGATAGTGGCGGCTTTACCTATGCCAATCCGCGCCATAGGCAAACATTTAAGATAGTTAGTGATCTTATCGATGACGGTGTAAACCTTGAAGTTATTAGAAGCCAGCTGCGTAGATACACCACAGACCAGCTGATAGCCCTTGGTGAGTTTGCCCGTAATGTCACCACTAATGGCCAGTATTCTTACAGTTACATAAGTGATGAGTTTGTAGCGGACTGGCAAAAAGCTAACAGACCAGTTTTAAGTTTAAATACGGCAGCCGCTATCTTCGTTGATCAGTTCATTCGCAATATTGACGGGCTTAACTGGGGTTATATTGTCTACCTAAACCCTTTAGCCGGTGAGAATATGTACTCACTATCACTGCGCTCACAAGCTGACGCCAAGGATGTCTCCCAGATTGCTAACAAATTTGGTGGCGGCGGACATAAACCAGCGGCTGGGGCGAAGATTGAGGCTAAAAGTATTCGAGAAGCCTTAGCTAAAGTTAAGGCCGCTATAACAAGTTCTTAAGAGTTTGCTAAAATAGCTTGGTACTTTAGGCCGACATAGCTCAGTGGTAGAGCACACGCATGGTAAGTGTGGGGTCCCGAGTTCAATCCTCGGTGTCGGCTCCAACTATTGAACTTCTCTCTGTTATCTGTTAAGATCTTCTGGATATGGCTAAAAAAAGCGATAAGCGTAAAATTATTGGTTTGGTCTGCGAGGCTTGCAAGCAGCGCCACTATTACACGACCAAAAACACCATGAATATGCCAGATAAAGCCGAGCTGAGAAAGTATTGTCCTGTTAAACGGGTTAACGCAAAACAAGTTGAAACTAGAAAGAACCTTGGACGTAACGTTGTGCCGGTGCGCCGTTAAAAGCCAAAATTAGGCTATAATTAACTGGTGAAACGAAGGGGTGTAGCTCATCTGGCTAGAGCGTCTGTCTCCAAAACAGAAGGTAGGGGGTTCAAGTCCCTCCACCCCTGCCATAAGCATTTTATGATAAAGCATCTAGATGGTAGTATCAGATAAATGGCCAAAATCGCCCTAAACAAGCCAGTTTTAGTCAGCTTATACGGCTTTCCCGGTTCCGGTAAGAGTTTTGTGGCCAGAAATCTAGCTGAACAGGTCCAAATGGCCCATGTCAGCGCTGATCGTATTCGCAGTGAGCTTTTTGCCAAGCCCCGCTATGACAAACAGGAAAACGCTATTGTCGCGCACCTGATGAATTATATGGTCGAAGAATTCTTAGGTTCTGGGCTGAGTGCAGTTTATGACACCAATGCGTTGAGTGCCGGCCAGAGGCGCCGGCTGCGCGAATTAGCTGCTAAACACAGAGCAGCCTATCTACTAGTGTGGCTGCAGATTGATGTGGAGAGCGCCTTTTCTCGTACCCAGCGGCGTGATAGACGTACGACAGACGATAAATTTGCCCAGCCCCAGACTAGAGATAGCTTTAACCGAAAGTTAGCTACCATGCAAAACCCTAAAGATGAGCAGTATTTGGTAGTCAGCGGCAAGCACGCCTTTGTCACCCAAAAGAGCGCCATAGTTAACCGCCTTTACCAAATGGGTCTAATCACAAGCGAGACTGTCCAGAGCAATGTGACCAAACCTGGACTAGTTAATCTGGTACCCAACCGCTACATTCCCGAAACAGACGTCAGCCGGCGCAATATCTCCGTAGGCTAAATGGCACAGAAACTGGTTTACATAGACGGCATAGGTGATGTTACACTCGCCAAAAGGCGCGGTACCAGGAGTTTGCGTCTGAGTATTAATCCCAGTGGCCGGATCCGGGTGGGACTGCCTTACTGGCTACCTTATAAAGCCGCTATTAGCTTCGCTAAAAGCCGCAGAGACTGGATAACCGAGCAGCAGGTCTTAAACCAGCATGCTCTGCTTAGTAATGGACTGAGAATCGGTAAGGCGCACACCCTCTATTTTTACCGGGATACTGATTCTCAGGCTACAAAGACCCAAGTTGATAAGATATCTATCCGCATTAGTAGTCCTTACGATGAACACGATGATCGGGTGCAAGTAAGAGCCAGGGTAGCTTGCGAAAAGGCTCTGGCGGCCGAAAGCCGGACTATTTTACCTCAGCGCCTGAAGACTTTAAGTGCGCTGCATAATTATCCGTATAAAGAACTGAGGATTAGGAAGCTAACTTCGCGTTGGGGCAGCTGTTCCAATTCTAAAGTTATAACCCTCAGCTATTTCCTGATGCAACTTCCCTGGGAACTGATAGATTATGTCATTTTACATGAACTGGTGCATACCAGGTATCTAAACCACAGCCCCCAGTTCTGGCAGGCCCTAGAAGCGTTAGTGCCTGGCGCTAAAGCCCGCCAAAAAGAAGTAAAACTACATAAACCGCGTATCCAACCAATATAACCCCTTGCTAAAGATGTCAGTGTCTGCTAGTATTGACACAAGCCGACCTACTCTAGCTAGAGTAGGTTTTTGCATTAAGGAGAGATTAAGTGGTTAAAGACAGGGTCCGCATACGCAAGGCACCTACAACTAGTGAGCAAGCTGAAGCTAAGACTAGTGCTCAGCCCCTTCAACCTTCGGCTGTTAAAAATATGCTACCTAGAATTGGCCTAGGCCGAAGCATCGGTAGATTAGGGGCGGTTATCTTTCGACCGCTGAAGCCGCTTTTGCGACCACTACGGTGGCTGGTACCGACCTACTTCATTAACTCCTGGCGTGAAGTCCGGCAAGTCAGCTGGCCCAACCGTCGTGAAACTTGGCGACTAACTCTAGCCGTGTTCATTTTCGCTATCGTCTTTGGTGCTATTGTAGCCGCTGTCGACAAGGGTCTGGATGAACTATTTAAGAAAGTAATAC
>DATESY010000049.1:0-3379 GCA_035283865.1 Saccharimonadales bacterium (SeqCode) | reverse complement strand
TGAATAAAGTTATTGTTCAACTAGAACTCGTACAGTTTCAAAAAGGTTGCCGGTCTAACGATCTTTATACCTTCGTATTGCTTTAGTTCCAGTAAGTGCCTGTCGCCGCTGATAATAAAATCACAATTACTGAGCAGGGCTGTTTCGATAAATTTGTTATCGTCTGGGTCGGTACTAACACTTATATCAATATTCCCAAGTTGCATCCACTTAGCATAGCGACGTAATAATTGCTCAAGTTGAATTGTAAGCTGCACATATTCAGGAAACTTATCCCTAATTATTCGTCGCAACTCCGTCATGGCTTCTTCGGAAGTTACCAGAACAATAGCTTTTTCGGCCACTAAGTCAGTAACTTGACGTGGCAGTCCGCCAAAAACCAGAGCTGATACTAATACATTGGTATCAAGAACGACTTTGGGCTTGCTTTTGCCGTTTTTCACGCTTGTAGTCGTCTAGAATTTGATAGACTTGCTCTTCGCTAGTAATACCCATTTCCCGGCCTAACTTATTACCGGCATCGAATAGCTCTTCCCATCGCTGACGACGCTCCAGATCGTCAAGTGCCAACCGGCGAAAATACTCACTACGGCTGCCCATATCTTTCTTGACGGCTTTATCGATTTGTTTAATTAGCTTCTCATCTAGAGCGATATTTAGGGTTTTAGTTGCCATAAATTACTCCTTATATACAAGTATATTGTATAGGTATTGTATAGGCTAGTCAAATCATTCTAACTAAAACCGCTGGGCTTTATTAAGCGGTAAAAAGCGCAGTGTTAATTTACCGACAATCTGCTCGGCTTTTAGAGGGCCAAAATAGCGCGAATCTTCTGAGTTATTACGGTTATCACCACAGACAAAGACTTCCCCAGCCTTCAGAGTAATATCAACGTCGCCAGGCGTAGTAGCGTTCGCAATGCTATATAGGCCAGTTTTATCCGGCTCGAAACCACCAGGATGGTCCTGACTGTATATGCTCAGTGTGCCGTCCTTGACAACCACCCGCTCACCGGGCAGGCCAATAACCCTTTTTATAAGCTGTTTTTGGCTCGTAGAGCCGGCAAACAAGCCGGATTGGTTGAAAATCACAATATCCCCGCGACGGGGAATATAGCTATTGCCGGTTATCCGGGCCAGGGTGCGGGGAACTTTGTTAATAAGCAGACGGTCGCCATTTTGCAGGGTAGTAGCCATACTTTGGCCCTCGACGACATAAGAGCGGATGATAAAAAAAGACATGAAAAAATAAAGGGCTACGACAGCGGCCACAAACAAAGTTACCGCTACCCAGTCATTTTTGAGTATTTGTGGCCGCTTTGACCAAAAAGGCTGCTTTGGTGGCTTATCAGAGTCCATAGACCCTCATTATAGACATAAAAAGTATCATCCTGAAATGTTATACTGGTTCAGACGCATGACGCACGGCAGTAAAAAAAATAAGGGGTCCGCACGGAGCGGACGCTCCATAGACGGAATTGTATCAGACAACCGGCGCCTGGGCGTTTCAGCTACGCCGTTCCACCCCCAAATAGGCCAACCGGCTGGCTCACTAGGTAGCAACCTGCGCCGCGCCGAGGGCTTCCATCCGATGCGCACTGGCTCGGGCAGTATCGGGGTGGTGGCCACGCCGGCCGAAGTTTCTTTAGTGATTGATGAGCCGATTGTCTTAGATGATACGGTGCTGGGTGGTGGTGATAAAAAAAAACGACAAGGACGGCGTTTGTTTAAGGGCCGCTTAAGCGTTAAGCGGGCCATTTTAATTCTAGTAGCCTTGCTGCTGGCTGGTGGGCTTTATATGGGTGTCAAGTTTTATATCATTGAGCGCCACTTATTCCGCGGCGGCGGCGGGGCACCGGCTCTAGCTTCTAATGTTGATATCAATCAACTACGCGGGGAAGGTGACGGCCGTGTCAACATTTTAATACTGGGTATTGGTGGCCCGGGCCACGAGGGGGCTGATCTGACCGACACTGTTATGATTGCCTCTATTGACCCGATCAACAACCAGGTATCATTGCTCAGCTTACCGCGAGATTTGTGGGTCAAGATACCGGGCAATGGCAGCCAAAAGCTTAATGCCGCCTATGCCTACGGCAAACAAGGTTCCGACAGCCAGAACCTAATCGACCAAGAGAGAGACGGCCTGGCGCTGTTGGATAAAGCCCTGCAGCCGGTTATTGGCATACCTATCCACTACCACGCCATTATTGATTTCATTGCCTTTAAACAGGCTGTCGATGCCGTTGGTGGAATTACTTTTTATGTACCTGAAACTCTTTATGACCCATCCATTGCTTGGGAGAACAAATATAATCCGGTAATTGCCCAAAAAGGTAGCCAGACCTTTAATGGGGCCAGGGCGCTACTTTATGCCAAATCACGTGAGACTTCCACCGACTTTGCCAGAGGTGAGCGCCAGCGCCAGCTGATGGTGGCCTTGAAAGATAAAATACTGTCGGCCGGTACCTTCGCTAACCCCGTAAAGATATCGCAACTGATGAGCAGTTTTGGCGACAATATCTATACCGATTTTTCACTCAACGACATTAAGCGCTTATATGAAGTTGTTACCAAGATCCCCAGTTCAGATATTGAATCGCTTGACCTGGTTACACCGCCGCATGATCTTTTGACTACCGCCAATCTATGCGGCCTATCAATCGTCCGGCCCAAGGCTGGCCTCTATGATTATGGCCCATTGCAAAACTACATTAGAAATGCCATGCGCGATGGTTTCTTGCTCAAAGAAAATGCCGTTATAGCTGTTTATAACGCCACTTCTATTGCTGGTCTGGCCACCAAGCAAGCCGACATACTTAAATCCTATGGCTATAATGTTACTACCGTCGATAATGTCACTAAGCCCAGCAATCCGGCCAAGTCGGTACTAGTGGACCAAAGCAGCGGCTCAGCTAAATATACCCGGCATTATTTGCAGCAGCGGCTGGGGGTTGTGGCGACTAACAATCTGCCAACTGAGCTAGGCATCTCACCGCCGGCGGGCACTAAATTTGTTATAATTACCGGCAAAGATGCTCATAACTCTTCCCAGTAGAATTAAGCCGGCTCGCGGCTTTTCCCACCTAGTCCATGTGGGCTTACTGGCCAGCTTGCCTGTCCTGGCTTACATACTGGTGCGGATTAACTTCGTAGCTGTTGCGATCGGGCTGGTGTTAATTAGTAAATGGCGGATTGTGGCCGTACTGCCACGCTATTGGGTAGCTAATATTGTGGCCAACGGCGTCGATATAGTGGTCGGCCTGTCTTTGGTGTTGTTTATGAGCAACACTTCAGTCACCTGGTGGCAGTTGTTTTGGATGGCACTCTATATCGCCTGGCTGACTTGGCTTAAACCAAGGAGCGATGTTTTGAGTGT
>DATESY010000048.1:0-4175 GCA_035283865.1 Saccharimonadales bacterium (SeqCode) | reverse complement strand
AAGCTAATGCTAAAAAGGCATAGTCAAAGAGGTATAACCTCCATAGTCGTGGTCTTTGTACTAGTCGTGCTGCTGACACTTGTAGGCATTGGCTTTACCAAGGTCATGAACCGTTCACTACAAAGCTCTTCAGCCTCTGAGCAGGCCTCAGCTGCCAGTTATGCTGCCCAATCAGGCATCAATGACGCCATATCCTACATCGCTAAAAGCCTGCAGGCTAACCCAGGTGCTGATGTTGCCTCTACCCAGTGTGGCCAGTTAATCGATCCGGGCGGGCCACTGGAAGCGGCAGCTAAACTGTCGCCCGATGGCAATACTGCCTATACCTGCGTGCTGGTCGATCCCAACCCTTCAAGCTTGTTTTACCAGAACCTGGCTCCGTATAAGTCCCAAGTCATTAAAATAACCACTAATACACCTTTATCTAGCCTGCTACTATCCTGGCAGGCCAGCGACCGCACCAGGAACCAGTTCGTACCAGCTGCCAATGGCACAGTACTCTATGATGAAAAAACCTGGAGTGACGCTAACTATGCCCCACTGCTAAGGGTAACCCTTTACCCTATCCCAGCTAGTGGTGACTTAAGCAATGTTCAGGCCAACTCTAAAACCTTCTTTCTCTATCCACAGAGCGGTGGTGGCAACACCCTTGCCTATGGCTCCCCCAGCGGCCTGGCACCGGTTAATTGTAGTTCTAAAAGCTTAGGCAGCTTCTCCGGCACCCCCGACTACGACTGCAACCTGGTTATTACCAACCTAGCGGCTGCCAACGCCTCCTACTTCTACGCCCGCCTAACACCCTTTTACGCCCAGTCGGTCATTAAGGTTAAAGCTAACGATGGTTCTAACCAAGCGGTGAGCTTTAAGAACGTCCAGTCAGTCATTGATGTCACTGCCAAGTCCGGCAGTGCCGTTAAAAGACTGCAAGCCCGCATGGATTCCAGCAGCAGTAGTTCGGGAACTGACCTAAACATCAGCCCCGGCAGTGACAATGCCCCGGAGTTTGCCCTGCAAGCTACTAACACCCTCTGTAAACGCCTGGTAATACCGCCAGCTACCACCAGTCCAGCCACCATTGACCCGGGCAGTGTGCTTAACTGTGGGCTTAGCCTGACTGATGCCACACCGCCAGTAGCGCCAGCCTCCGGCGACAGTGGCAGCGGTAGTGGAGGTGGCAGCAGTGGCGATAGTTTTGCTCCGGCTTCCGGCGGCGGCGGCCCGATAGTATGCACTATTACTAAAGTTGATGTCTCGGCAGGAATCTTTAACGGCAACTGTACTAACTCCAATCAAGGAGGAGTCTGGAATACCTACAGAGACAGTGACGGATGCTTGGTCGTAACCTTAAGTGATGTAAGTTATAGAGGTTACGCCACTGACGCCGTGAGAGATTGTAGCGGGGCTTCAGTTTCATTTAGCACATGTCCCTTAGGATTTGAAAAATCAAGCTCTGGCAAATGCGTCGAAAAAAAGGCAGCTTGCCCGGCTAATTCATTTGTGGTTGCTGACCCCACTAATTGTGTAGCCTCTAATCCCTCAGACCCTAACAAATATTATCCCCCCTCTTGTGAATCCCAAGGGTTGACCGGCCCGCCGGGGGCCTGCAAAAAGATTGATACTATAGTGCCAGCTCCTGCGGTACCTAAGGATCAGCCATCCCCACCACGTAATTTACCGCCTGAGGATTGGCCGCCGGTAATTTCCTCTCCGCCCAGTAGCGGTGGCGGTTCAAGTCAACCGACACCAACTCCAACGCCTACACCCACACCAGCTCCAGTTATTGACGATTTTAGCTGTGGTGTAATGCATTTGCCGCTGCAGCGTTTTTTACCATTTTACTTTGGCAGACTAGCTTGGTGCTAACAGGAGCTATGCTATGAGATTATATTTAACGAAATTCAGAATAATTACCGGGCTAGCAGTATTGCTCTTAATCACAGCAGCTGGTTTAACCTGGTGGCTGATTAGAGACGATAACGCCACACCGTATAAATACACCTATTCAAAGACAGGGACTATTAAGCTGGACGGCGCCAAGACCGGTGCTGGTACAGTACTGCAAAAACCGATAGAGTTCCTACCGGTAGGTAATGTCAACGACCAAGCTAGAAACTACGCTCAAGACATCAAAGTTAAGGGCCATGTTGTATCTATCGGCGGTCTGTCAATCAGCACCACACCACTCGAGAAGTCCTTATCAGCCACCACAGTCGATGTCATTAATAGCGGCTGGCAATACCAAAGTGATGATGTCTACCAGCCAATCTACAAAGTAATAACCAATTTTGTTAAAAACAACAGTGCTCCCAGGTACAGTGTTTCTTTAACTAATCCTAAAGCTTTTTCAAACCCCAGTATTGCCAAAAACGCCTGGCAGCTTGATCTAAAATTATCTGACAACCAGCCGGCAGAAGGCCAAACTGAACAAATGACCGGAAAAGCCATATATGTTATTGGTCAAAAGGCTATATATTATTATGCTTTAGCTGCTGTTAATTATAACTGGCAAGCCAATAGCTTGACCTGGCAGCAGATGCTAAAGAGCATAAAAATAGATCAGTAAATTTACTTTCGGCTAAAGACAACAGTCGCCGTTTTGGGTGCGTCGGTTGTGCCATAGCTAACAATACATCTGTTGCCTATTTTTCGGGCGCAGCCTTTTATCCATTCTGCCTTAGAAACTCTGTTTGGTTTGGCGGTTAGGGTTAGCTCTTTGCCCTTTTGGAGGCTGGTTGTGCAGTCTGGCGGGCATTTAATGCCGCTGCCGGTTACCGCTCCACCGCCCAATTTTTTCTTGATTGCTACTCTAATTTCCTTGGTTTTTTTAATGGTTTCTTTGAAGAAAGCAGTTACGTTGTGTGGGCGGTCCATTAGTAAATCGCATGTGTCATCTGTCTCTTGGGCACAGTCACCGCCCCATCTAATAAACTCACCTTCGGCCTTCAAAGCAATTTCATTACCACCCGGAAAACGGTTCCCGGGGTCTGGCTTAGTTGAAACGGCCGCTCCAGAAGCCACTGTGCCTTCTACAAAGTTAACGTTGCCATCGCCCTTTTTGATTATATTTAGCGGCCAGGTTATGTAATTTACCCTAGATAAATCGTCTTGTCGGCCGGTCATGAAGTAGTCGTCATGGCCCGGGTCAATCAACGAGTTTTCATGGGACCATCCGATTTGTTGTGCCTTTTCCCACAATATATCTTGAGAGCTGTCAGTAGTATTTCCTTTGCCATCGAAATGAGGCGCAGAACTAGTCGCGAAACCGATATTGTAAATCAGACCCCTTACATTTGCTATTGTAAAACGATTATCACAACCAGATTCTTTTAAATAAGTTAGTACTGTATTGGCTTCAGCAGCTGGGCCACCAATAAAAACTTTTGGTCGTCTAAAACTGTTATTGCACCCCGGCATTTCGGCGGTAGCTTCGTATAATACGTTATAAATTTCGAGAGGCTTATTGTTCAATCCGCTCTTTTTAATTTCGGCATTGGCATAATCCAAAAAGGCTAAATCCTGTCGGGCCATTTGGGCCAGCTCTGCGCCGGTTTTATCAAACATGAAGTAGGTAATATCGGGCTGGCCTTGATAAGTGTCAATCCGCCACCGCAGGCCTGGAGCGCCTCGACTATTTACATAATTGTTCCAATTGTTAATAGCTTGGTTAACACTACCGTTGGTATCACTGTTTAAATGACCGCCATCATTAGGCACGGCGTATACAACATGGACTTGGCGGCCTGCAAGGTCATCTGGCCGGTCAATTGTGGAGCGGGGTAAGACATTTACGGCTTGCATAGACTCTACCCCCACCGCGCCACCTATATTTGCTGGTGACTCACCAGCCATATATGGGGAAGCAGAAGCTTTTTCAGCTTTACCGAATGTCATAGCAAAAACGGCTGCCGCTGATAGGCAACCCAAACCCATAACTGCTTCTTGTCTGAAGCCATTTAACTGCTCACCCAAACGGCGCCACAAATTAATTTCTGGCCGTGTTTCTTGGGCCGGTTCGACTCGGGCAGGGGACTCTATTTCAGCCATTGCCATACTCTCTATATTATAACTCTAATATGTCTCACATCGAGCGTCACTGACGCTGATTAGCAGTATAGTATCATATTCGCGAGATAAGTGCAAACACTGACTTATTTTAGTCGCTGGCGGAATGTTTG
>DATESY010000047.1:0-3146 GCA_035283865.1 Saccharimonadales bacterium (SeqCode) | reverse complement strand
TTTAGCTTCAGATTTACTCTGGCGGATACGCGAGAGCTCGCGCTCGAAGCTAGAAATGTCGCGGAATTTGCGATAAACACTGGCAAAGCGCACATAAGCCACTTCGTTAAGCTTAGATAGGCCAGCCATGACCAGCTCACCGATGTCGGTACTGGTGACTTCCGGCTCACCCCGGCCATAAAGCTCACGCTCAATGCTAGCTACGAAGTTCTCCAGCTGTAAGGACGACAGCGAAGTCTTTTCGCTGGCGTGTTGCAGACCGCTCAGGAGTTTATCGCGGGAAAATAGTTCCCGGGTGCCATCGCGCTTAATCACGACCAAACTTGGCCGCTCCAGACGCTCGTAGGTTGTAAAGCGATAGCCGCATTTTAAACACTCGCGGCGGCGCCGAATAGCCTCGCCATCGGCTACGTCACGAGATTCGACAACTTTGTTGTGGTTTGACCCACACTGAGCACATTTCACTTTAGCTAACCTCTTTCAAGCTGTGTTTGTTCAATGTACGATCACTACATTTAGTGGTTGTGGAACTTATACTAGCCCCACTTGTAGCGCCGGTGCAAGTATTTTCTGATGTGCTTTTAACAAACATCGAATATTACTCAGCCGGCTGATTTAATTTTCAGGCTCAGAACTTTGAGCACCTTTTTTAGCTTTTTTGGCTTTAGGCTTTGGTCCCGGTTGGGTTGCCGGCGTTTCGTTTTCCCCAACCGGTACGGTTGGAGGCTCATCAGCCGGTTCGTCAACCGGCTCATCAGCTACTTGGTCATCAGACACTATGTGGCCAATGTCATCGGCTGGTTTGTCCTCTTTCGGCTTGTCTTTTTTAAGTCCAAAGCGGCGCAGGAATGAGGGCTTGTCTATTTCTTTATCGGCCAATTCATCACGGGCTTCTTCACTCATATTCTGTTCATCGCTAAGGGTCCAGATGTTGGGTGTTTCATCGCTATGAAAGTCATGAGCTTCGGCTTTTTCTTTAAGGTCCATGTCTATCTCAGCCATGGTCGCCTCATCAACTGGCACGGCTGGAGTCAGTGGCTGATCGGCATCATCCACTCGTTTAAGAAGCTTAGCGGTTGTCTGATTGCGACGGGCGTAGTAGGCATCATCAAAGCCAGTAGCCACTACGGTTACGATCAGCTCGCCCTCCAGGTCCGGGTTAATGGTGGCGCCAAAGATAATGTTGGCTTCTTCGTCGGCCGCGGCTGTAATGGTTTCAGCCACTGTATTGATTTCATGCATCGATACGTCCAGGCCGCCAATAACGTTAAACAGGATACCGCGGGCACCATCGATAGAAACTTCCAGCAGTGGTGAAGAGATAGCTTGGGTGGCGGCTTCAATAGCCCGGTTCTCGCCACTGGCTCGGCCAATGCCCATTAGCGCCGTGCCGGCGCTAGCCATGACAGTCCTAACATCGGCAAAGTCCAGGTTAACCAAGCCATGGACGGTAATCAGGTCAGATATACCCTGTACGCCTTGGCGCAGGACATCATCAGCCACCTTAAAGGCTTCCAGTAGCGGGGTGCGGCGGTCAATGGTTTGCAGCAGTTTATCGTTAGGTATGACGATCATGGTATCAACGTTATGGCTCAGCTTTTCAATGGCAACTTCAGCATTGCGGCGGCGCTTCTCACCTTCAAAAGCAAACGGTTTAGTGGCAAAGCCAACTACCAGCGCACCGCCGTCCTGGGCGGCTTTGGCCACCAGGTGGCCGGCACCACTACCGGTGCCACCGCCGGCACCTAAGGTTACAAAGACCATATCAGCACCAGCTACAGCTTTATCAATATCTTCCAGTGATTCCTCAGCCGCCTTTTGGCCGAGCTCCGGATCAGCTCCAACGCCCAGACCCTTAGAGGTTTCTTTACCAATATGAACTTTTTGATTAGCCTTATTATTATGCAGAGCCTGGGCATCGGTATTAATAGCTACAAAATCTACTCCTGTAATACCGGCATCCACCATCCGGTTAATAGCGGCACCGCCGGCACCGCCGACACCAACTACTTTAATACGCGCAAAGGTTTCGATGGCTGGATCTACTTGAGGCATATTGGTTCTTTTCTCCCCCTTAACTTATGAGTCTTCAGCTTCTTAGCTTCCATTATACGCAAAAGTTTAATTTGAATGCAATTACTACTCACACTAAAAATAGCAATTCTTCCATTGAATAAAGAATTGGTGCAGCTCTACTTTATTTAAGTCTAAGCCGACCAAGTAAGCTGTTCAGTGGATTTTTAACAGATTGGAAAATACTGGTACTGACCTCATCAAAGCTGCCAGCCGAACTTGGCCCCAGGTACATGTCCAGCAGCATTAGCCCAACGGCCGGAGCAAATATCTGCTCGTCCAGGCCATCAACGATCTTGGGTACTTGTTTGAAGCTGCCAATTCTAGCCGGTAGTTCTAAGGTTTCTTTAGCAAAGTCAGCCAGTCCAGGCAGCTTGGCGCTGCCGCCGACAAAAACCACGCCGCCAGGTAGTTTTTTAGAACGGTGGATCTGCTTAAACTCTTTGTCAACATATTCTAATATTTCTTCTACCCTGGCCTGGGCAATCAGACGCATCATTTCGCGGTCAAAGCGGACTTCTTCGCCGCCTTTAACGAAGCTGCCCTCGCCCGATACCCGCTGGCTAAGCGAAGCGTGTTTGACCTTTATTAGATCGGCCACGTCTAGATCTGTTTTAAGGCCAATGGCCAGATCATTAGTTATGTGCTTGCCGCCCATGGGAATGACATCTATGTGTTCCACTTCACCGTCTTCTATAACCACTACGTTGGTGGTAGCCGCCCCGATATCGACAACCGCTACGCCCGATTCCTTCTGCTGCCTGTTTAAGACCGCCTCAGCTGCCGCTAAGCTGCTGACGCTGCGGTGGTTAGCCCGCAGCTCAGCTCTGGCTAAAACCTGGTCTAGCAGCTTCAAGGCTGGTATGGAAGCCAGCAACATATGGGTATCTACTTCCAGCCTAACGCCGTGCATACCGACCGGGTCCTTAATGTTTTCCTGGCCGTCTAAGCGGTAGTTTTTGGCGAAAACCTTGATTATGTCCTTATTAGCCGGCAGTTGGACAATGGTGGCTGCTTCTTCGGCCCGGTGGCGGTCGTCAACCGATATCTCACGGTCGGGTGAGCTAATAGCA
>DATESY010000046.1:0-3487 GCA_035283865.1 Saccharimonadales bacterium (SeqCode) | reverse complement strand
TTCTATGTTGAGCTTACCAAGCCATGCTGCCACAAAATCTGCATAATCTTCTAAGCCCCAGGCAGTTGGGGGTTTTTGTGTTCCACCAAAACCAGGTAAATCCAACATCAAAAGTTGATATTCTTCTTGTAGTTTTTCAGCTAGTTTTGAGAAAGTCGCGATAGTGTCACCCCAACCGTGCAAACAAACAATTACTTTACCACTGCCTGCTTTGTGGTAATTAGTCATTAAGCCGTTTATAACGACATTCATAAGCTTAAGTATATCAGCGTGATGAACAAAGGGGTTGACAATTAGGTGTATCTGTTAAGACAGAGTGATGGCTTTATGATTCGCCGTGGGGGTTTCTAAACCGAAAAGTCCCAGCTTCAGGTAGTTCCCGCATTCTCAGTAGCCTACGGGTCCATTCCTCTTCTTCTGGTGACGTTTTATCTGCTAGTGAAGCACCGTCATCAACTATTCCTGGCTGTACCAATACTTCATCTTCTGTAGGCTCTAGACCATCTGTGTCTAAATTGTGGTAATGCTCTGTCATATTTTTCCTTTAATTAATGGTGGAGATACGGGGACTCAAACCCCGGACCTCATGCCTGCCAGGCATGCGCTCTAATCAACTGAGCTATATCCCCGCAATTGCCTCAGTTATTATACCAACTTCAGTGGTGGGGTACCATGTCTGCGCTTTAAAAACGCAGTCTTCTTAAAAGCTGGGCGTTTAGGGCTACAATTATTGTCGATAACGACATTAGTACCGCCCCAACAGCTGGAGCCAGTAGAATGCCGGACTTATAAAGTACGCCTGCTGCCAATGGTATAGCCACAACATTATAGCCGGTTGCCCAAACCAGATTTTGCTTCATCTTACCGTAAGTTGCTTTGGATAGTCTTATGACCTTAACCACGTCAGTCGGATCACTTTTAACCAATATAATATCTGCCGACTTAATAGCCACGTCAGTGCCGGCGCCAATTGCCAAACCAATGTCGGCCTGAGTTAGGGCCGGCGCGTCATTGATACCGTCGCCAACCATGGCGACCTTTTGGCCACCAGCTTGCAGTTGTTTGACCTTAGCGGCTTTATCTTCGGGCTTAACCTCGGCAAAATACTGGTCCAAGCCTATTTGTTGGGCAACGTAGCGCGCAACATCTTCCGAGTCACCGGTTACCATGGCCGTCTTAATATTTAACTTCTTTAAGGCACTAATAGCTGCTTTTGATTCATCGCGAATGACGTCGGCTAAAGCCAAGGCTCCAATGACATTACTATCTCTTAGCAAATAGACTTCGGACTTACCTTGCTTGGCGGCTGATCTTATCTTTGACTCAACTGCTGCTGGCACTGCCAGTTTATTCTCCTCGATATAGCGCCGGCTCGCAGCTACATAAGCCTTACCGTCCTCGAGTGTGCCCTTAACCCCTAAGCCGGGCAGGGCTGAAAAGTTCGTCAGCTTGCCGACCGGTAACTTTTTTTCCTGGGCATATTTGACAATACCTTTGCCGACGATATGCTCACTGTTTTGTTCTAAGCTGGCGGCCAGCCGCAAGATATCATCTTGACTGTAGCCCTTTGTCGGCCAGATATCTGTAACTCCGTGCTCACCACGGGTTAGTGTGCCGGTTTTATCAAACAAGACCACATCGAGGTTACGAGCTGATTCTAAAGCCAATCTCTTTCGAACCAATAAACCGTTACGGGCCGACAAGGTGGTTGAAATTGATACTACTAGTGGGATAGCCAAGCCCAGGGCATGCGGACAGGCGATAATTAATACCGTCACACTACGCTCCAGCGCAAAGCCGCTGTTTTTGGCCAGCAGCCAAAACATAAATGTTAACAACCCCACCGCAATAGCGACGATAGTCAGGATAAAGGCAGCTTTATCGGCCAGCACCTGGACGTTAGATTTAGAAGCCTGGGCCTCAGCCACCAAACGCATGATACCGGCCAGAGCCGTATCTTCGCCGATTTTAGTAACCCTTACTGTCAGTGAGCCGTCCTGGTTAATAGTGCCGGCTATTACCTCGTCTTCAACTGTCTTACTGAGCGGTTTAGACTCACCGCTAATGGCCGCTTCATTAACAGAGGAGCTGCCTTCTGTAATCTGGCCATCAACCGGTATAGCCGCGCCTGGTCGTATTAACACCAAATCGCCAACTTTCAATTGGCTAACCAGCACCGACCGAGGTTTGCCCTTAACTAACTTTTCAGCCTTATCTGGTATTAATTGGGCAATGGCATCTAAAGCGCTTTGGGCTTTTTTAATAGAAGCCATTTCCAGCCAGTGGCCAAGTAGCATGATAGTTACTAAAGTTGCCAGCTCCCAAAAGAAGGTCTCACCCGGAAGCCCGAGCTGGACAGCCAGACTGTAAATAAAGGCTACACTGATGGCCATGGCAATCAGGGTCATCATGCCTGGTCGGCGGGCCTTTATTTCACCGATGGCACTTTTAATAAAAACTAAGCCACCGTAAAAGAAAATAACGCTGCTAAGAATTGCCGGTACAAGCTCAGAGCCAGGGAAACTAGGCGCTGTTATGTTCAGCCAGTCCTGGATACGCTGTGAATAAAGTAGGACCGGAATGGTAAGTAGCAGGCTCAACCAGAACCGGTCGCGGAACATGGCTACCGAGTGCCCGGTATGTTTGTCATGTTCTTTACTACTATGATGTCCGGAATTGTGGTGCATTATTTCTTTTGGATTTGTTTGAATAGCCAAATACCGAGTAACAAAAGGTCGATTAGGATTATTACCCAGAGCAGAGCGCCGGTGAAACCGTAGCCGCCCATCACGTCATGTCCCCAGTTTGATCCGCCCATCATGATCGCTATCCTCCTTGACTATTTGGTTGACTTGCCAAAAATCTCCAGGCTCCAGCCTAGAACGTAGCCGGTAACCCAAAGCGAAATAACCAGTGTCAAACCGCCCGATAGATAGTTACCCCAGCTTAGGTTAAACTCGCCAAGACTATCAATGTTCATACCGTGCAGCCACCATTTGGTAACTTTGTAGGAAAAATCCGGAAAAATTGCTACCAACGCCGAGCACAAAGTCCAGAGTAGCGCCGTTGCCAAGGCAAAAGCACCTGCCAGTTTATTTTTTGTAAGTTTCATGGTTTTTATCTCCTTTCTAATGCTTATGATTATTACCCATCTTGACCATCATGACTATCATCATGATAGGACATATCAATATCAGCAATAGCAGGGCATTAATCTCTAATAGCTTAGCTAACACCAGTACTGCCACAACCGCAGTTAAACTTATAGTTATTAGTTTCTTGTTATGCCCGTGATGCACTGACCATTTCCTTTCGCTTCACATACTGCCCAGGACCTTTAACAAACTTTTCATGACAGCCGCTGGCGCAGAAATAATAGGTTTTGCCATGATGGGTGCTTTTTTCAAAAGCTTCGGAGGCACTGAGACGCATGCCACAAACTACATCTTTAACGATTGGGAATAATAACTTTGCCGGAAAATCGTCT
>DATESY010000045.1:0-5973 GCA_035283865.1 Saccharimonadales bacterium (SeqCode) | reverse complement strand
AATAACGCCGGCGTTTTGAAAATACAGCCGCCATGTGCCATCAGCTAGTTTAATAACACTAGGGAAGGTAGCAAAAGTTTTACGGGTACCGGCTTCTTGGGCCCATTTAATCCCATCTTCAGAAGTTGCCGAGTACATTTCTAGCTGGTTGCCCGGAACTTCCGGCTCGATAGAGTAATACATGCGGTACTGGCCACCGCCAAGATCAACAACGTCAGCGTCGGCAAAGTTGCCCCCAATGACCAGTTCACCCGTTTGCCAGGTACTAGATTTACTAACTTCAGCGGAAGGGCTGGCCTTTTGACCAGAATCATCTTTTTTAGATTGATAAAGCCGCCAGCCCCCGTAGCCGACAGCCGTCAGCACCAGTGCAATAACTATTATTTCGACCACTCCGATGAAGCCGTTTTGGTCTTTTATTTTTTTGCTGACTTTTTTCATAACTTGACCTTTACATTAATGACTCGATTTTAGCACACTGCTTATGCTTGCGAGGATAACTCAGTAGTGCTATTAATCTGTTGATGGATAGCAAGGGCAAAGCCGAAATTGAACGAACTTTTGCAGACTACGGTTTTAAGCCCTACCAAGTGGAAGTTGTCACTAAACCGGGCAATGAAGATCTGCCATGTTTGCTTGTCGAAGCCTACAATGTAGATCCAGCCCATGTCATAACCGCTCTAGCAAAAGCCGGCTTTATGCGCGCCGGGAAGGTCAATGGTCCCAGATTATTTTTAATGGATTGGGATCCGACACACGTTAGCGTAAAAGGCAGGATTGACAGTTTCTTTTTTGAAGATAGAAATTCACCGGATTCACCAAACAGGGACCGCTAATCTCTGGCCACTCGAAAAATATCCGAAGCAGCGCTATAATCCATATATTAAGTGGAGTAAAGTCATGGCAAAAAAAGTATTAGGTAAAGTCACGCACTATTTCGATCATTTAGGTGTGGCGGTAATTCAACTGGCTAAAGGCGCCAGCTTAAAAAAGGGCGAGAAAATCCAATTCAAAGGTAATAGCAGCGATTTCACTCAGGAGGTTGGCTCATTGCAGGTCGATCACGCTGATGTCGATAAGGTCAAGGTCGGTGACGACTTCGGCCTAAAAGTCGATAAACCGGTCAAAGAAGGCGACCAAGTCTACTCTTCCGAGAAATAGTGTAACCATTTCTTTAGGTTTAAGTAATCATAAAAGACTAAAAACCACCGGGCAAAATAGCTCTAAGAATAGCCTGTTTTTTTGGTTTATTGCTCATGCTTGCAAATCTATTGGCATCAATTAATACTTGGTTGGCACAGGAGAAGAGTGTGAAGAGTATAGAGAAGCAGGCTCAAGAAAACCTAAAGGCTTTATCAGAAAATCCCTATCCGGGCCGTGGGATAGTTATGGGCCGCAGCGCGGTTGGCGATCTGATGCAAATCTACTGGGTAATGGGCCGGAGCGAAAAATCGCGTAACCGCGTGCTATTACTGGACAGAGCAGATGGTGAAGAAGTTGTCAGGACCGCAGCCTTTGACCCGCTAAAAGTCGAAGATCCTTCGCTAATTATCTATAACGCTATGCGTCAACATGGGGACTTTCATATTGTTTCCAATGGCGACCAGACAGATACGGTCGTCCAGTTCCTAAAAGAGGGCAATACTGTCGACGAGGCTTTGGCTAGCCGGTCGTATGAGCCCGATGATCCTAACTTTACGCCACGCATCACTGGCATCATTAATGATGCAGCAAAAACCTACCTTATGTGGATAACCAGAAAACACGAAGCTACGGGGTTACCCGAACATAGCCACGGCTTATGGAGCAAGTTTGCAGTGGATGCCCTCGGTGAGTGCATACACACTTACCGCGGTGACGGTTCGCCCTTACCGCCATTTGAGGGCAGGCCTTATGCCGTTCCCCTCGGTGAGGGCGTTGTTAGTACAGCCGAAACATACTGGGACACCTTAAATCCCGATAACCGGGTAGCCCTCGTCGCCAAGTCAATCGACTCCGAGACCGGAACGGTGGATTACCACATTATCAACGCCTTAAATAGATAACCGCCTCTTCGAAAAATCTCCTATAGAAATGTGTCTGGTGCGTATTTTTTATAGAAAACCGTATAATCTAAACCAATGAAGCATAAGCGTGATCAGGCAGGTTTTCACCACATCGGACTACTGATACTGGCAGCTGTGCTGGTAGCAGTCGGTCTGGTTGGGTTTAGAGTTTATAAGCATGGCAATAATCAGGGGCAAACGTCTTCACAGATAGTAAGTAGCAATGAATCGTCGGCTAGCAAGGCCGTTAAAGCCGGCCAGCTGATTAGCAACGGTAAATGCGAGGGCACGGATAAGCTTAGCTTTACCCATCTGCCGATGCGCGAACAGGATTTTTCCATTCTTATACCTTATGGGTTGATGATAGACGACCACGTTAGCCCTATCGACCATCAATATTTCTCACCGGCTGATTATAATTCTGCGCGCGACGCTTACCCGGTCTATGCCATGGCCGATGCCACACTGACAGACATCCAGCAGCGTACTACAGAAAGGGGGGTCGAATACCGGATGGTTTTCGCCCATTCGTGTACCTCACTATATTATTACGACCTGGTTACCAGCCTAACGGGCAAGGCCAAGGCAGCCTACGACAAAAATAACCGTGAGGTAAATGTGAAAATCAAGGCCGGGGAACTAATTGGCGCCATTGGCGGCCAAACGCTGGATTTTGCCTATTGGGATACGGATAAACCGCTGACCGGTTTTGCCAACCCGGCCAGCTATGATAGAGAGTCCTGGAAAATATATACTGCCGACCCATACCCAATGTACACCCCTGAACTCAAGAAACTGCTTACCGAGCGTAATCCGCGAACTGCCGAGCCGATTGCCGGCAAAATTGATTACGACCAACCCGGCAAACTTATCGGCACCTGGTTCGTTGAGGGCACCAATGGTTACGCTGGCATCCAAGGCGCGCAGGGCTACAGTTATTCATCCACCCACTTATCGATTGCCCCGGAGCATTTTGACCCCAGTTATTTTGTAATTTCTATGGGCGATTACAACGGCAATTCGGAACAGTTCATCACTAAGTCTAACAGCCCAGATCCGGCTGAAGTTAGCGAAGTAAGCGGCCTGGTTAAGTATCAACTGGTCGGGATCGAATACCGTAAAACTGATGGATCATTCTGGGACCGCAAATCATACGTTAAATCCGTCAAAGTCGATAATTCGGGATCGGTGGCCGGGACAGTACTGGCCCAACTGACTGATGGTGGCTCCAAACTGAAGTTCGAAGCTTTTCCAAATAAAACAGCCGGGCAAGCTACCGGCTTTACAGCGGCTGCCAAAACTTACACCCGCTAGTCCTCCGTAACCTTTGGCGGCGGAAAGGGTTATAATCTACCCGACGTATGATCTTTCTTAGGCAAAAACTCAGATTACATTAAACTATTTGGCTAAGAATAGCTTGAATTAAGAAGCCCCTGCGGGTGGATCCGGTTAGGTCTTCTATACCAAAACTTCTCGGTTCTACTCCGAGCAGGGGCACCAATACTGTGCTCTTAACCTAAAACGGGTTGTTTGAGACAGAAAATAGTAAGATAACTAGGTGACTGATATTAGCGACAAACAATTTAATAAAATTGTTACCGGTGCTATTGATGCCATCCCACCGCCATATATTGACCGCCTAGAAAATGTGGCTTTCATAGTCGAAGACCAGCCAACGAAGCATCAGACCAAACAGCTTGGCTTGCGCTGCCATGATCTGCTTTTTGGCTTGTACGAAGGCGTGCCTTTGCCCCAGCGTATGGGCAGCAGCAAACTTTTACCTGATAAAATAACTCTTTTTAAGCAACCGTTAATAGCAATTAGTAGAAATCTCGGTGAGCTCAGTAAGAATATAAAGCACACCATCTGGCACGAAGTAGCCCACTACTATGGCCTAGGCCACAAAAGGATCCACGAACTGGAAGGAAAATAGGCTTAGATCAGGGAATGCTTGATTTGTTAAGTATTTTGCTTGTGCTTGCAAACCGACCAGCGTAATAGAACAATGAAGCCATGGGTTTTGGCGAAGAATTAAAAAAACTAGAGCCAGATAAATTGGTTGATATTTTAGATCGAATTTATGGGGAGCTGGGAGCCGAAACTGACGAAGCCCCAGATATTTCCGAGACAGATTATCCGGCGCTGGCCCGTATGGCAACCTTTGGCTTTCAAAGAATCAAACTCTTAGAAGCAAGGCTCAGAGGCGAAATTCCGCAAATGCCTGCTCTCGAGGCAAGCGAAGAAGAAATAGAGCACATGGACCAATTCATCCGGGGAGTCGCGATTGGCGTATGGGCCGCAGCTGCGGCTATGAAAGAGTACGCCGAGCTGGAAAAGTTCGAACGGTCTGCTGTGAAAATATCAGACAAATAGCCCAACAACTTGCCCTAAAGCGAAAAACAGAAGTCTGGGGTCCGGATTCAAGAAAAAAGAGGATTATTTTTTGATGCCGGTCGGCAACTGACAAAACTTCCCAGTGATAACTTTACCGAGCGTTTCAATCTTATCCGTTTGCCCCGGACAAGCGTCTAACCGTTCTTGCTGGCCACGTAGAGCCATCAACCACCCAGCCGAACAGCCAATGCAACCGGCAGGAACCAGTTCGGCCAGTTCGGGGTGCTCCTTTCGCATCCCAGTTATGAACCGCTCCGTTGGAGAAGATCGTGTCAGCCCAGTTTCAATTTCTGTCATATATCATAAAGCTACTTCCTATAGCCCGATTCCGCAAGCATAGCCAGTTTTGTTTTATTGGCTTCGAGCAGCAGCCCTCTAGTAACGAGCTGGACAAGCCTGAGTGAGCGTGTGCTAAACTAAATGGGTTAACAATTTAATATCAAGAGTGCAGTTAGGGGACTAGCCCTGTGACCTGCCGGCAACCTTCGTAAAAAAGCGAAAAGGTGCCAAGTCTAGCCCGCAGGGGAAAGATATAGCAACACTAATCTTCCTTTGCAAAAGGAAGGTTTTTTATGTCTAGTTACAGATCTGCTGAGAGTGTATCACCCAAACACCCAGATAAACTGTGCGACCAGATATCTGATGCCATACTTGATGCCTATTTAACCATTGATCCGAATGCCAGAGTTGCAATAGAGGTTGCCGGAGGCCATGGCCAGGTATTTGTTTTGGGCGAAGTAACGGCCAAGGGAAAGATTGAAATTGAGCCAATAGTTAGGCGCCTGGCCGGCGAGGTTGAACTGGCCACCAAAATTGTCCACCAAAGCCCGGAAATCGCTTCCGGTGTAGATAAGGGCGGAGCCGGTGACCAGGGTATTATGGTTGGCTATGCGGTAGATGAGACGCAGGAACTTATGCCGCTGGAAGTTATGCTGGCCAGGAGCCTGAACCAATTCTTATATGAACGGTGGCCGTATGATGGTAAAACGCAAGTAACTACCAAAGATGGTAGAATCGTGGCTTTAGTAGCCAGTTTTCAGAACTCAAAAACTCAGGCAGTGAGAGATATTATAGATGAATGGCTAAAAGATAAACCCCGGGCGGAACGGATCCAGATATATGTAAATCCAACTGGTGACTGGCACCAAGGCGGCTTTGACGCCGACAGCGGCCTGACCGGCCGTAAGCTGGTGATTGATAACTACGGCCCCCAGATCCCAGTTGGCGGCGGGGCCTTTTCCGGCAAGGATCCGACCAAGGTAGACCGGTCCGGTGCTTATATGGCCCGCCGCATTGCCGTGGATTATCTAAGAAAGCATAACGCCAAAGAAGTTTATTGTTACTTGGCTTACGCCATCGGCGTAGCCCAACCCCTGGAAGCAGTTATTAGGCTTGATGGCCAAACAAAGGCAGTCCAAGGTTATGATCTAACGCCTAAGGGCATTATTGAATACCTGGATCTGAAAAAGCCCCAATACGAGCCAACAGCCCGCTGGGGGCATTTTGGCCACGGCTTCACTTGGGATAACACGGA
>DATESY010000044.1:0-2529 GCA_035283865.1 Saccharimonadales bacterium (SeqCode) | reverse complement strand
CCAGTACCTCGCGGGCTAGTTCCAGATAAACCCGGGTTTTACCGGTGCCGGTTTCGCCGTGCAGCAGCACGGTTATATTACGGCTCTTATTAATGGCCGCAATAGCCGCTTTTTGGTCAGCCGTTAAGGGTAGGTCGAACTCTATTTGAACAGCCGGTGTAGCCGTAATGGATTGTGCCTGCTCGGGACGGGTACGTCTGATGGTCGGTTTGCTGGGGGCAAACTGGCGCATAGCTTCAGAGAGAGTCGTGGCGTAATAGTCAGATAGCCACTTAGCCAGTGCCAGGCACTGTATAGGTAATGGCCGATCACTTAAAAGGGACTTTATGGGTTTGGTACTAAAGCTGGGTTTAGTGACACTACGCATCACAAAACCACTGGCCATACGTTTTTGGAGTGGGACGGTGACCACGGACAGTGGTTTAAGCTCTTGATCCGACGAATAAGTCAGCGGCGCACTGCTATGGTAATGGCTGTCAGCTAAAAACACCTCGTAATAATGCATAGCTACATTGTAACCCTTATTTTTATTGCCAAGCTTCGGCCAAATGATGTATACTTTACGTCGATCAACTAAGCAAAAAGGTGTGCTCAGTGTTAGATACGTTTATCACCTCCCGGGTGCGTCGAAAAATTATCGTGGTTTACGCGAAATATCCGGATTTTAAGACTCATGTAAGGGGTTTGGCTAAGCTTATTAAAGAAGACGCCGGTAACATCCAGCGGGAGCTAAAGCGCCTAGAGAAGATCGGTTTTTTAATCAGTGAGCGCCAAAGCAATACTAAAATTTACTACACTAACAAGCACTTTCCGATATTCAAGGAACTGCAAAGCATCGTATTGAAATCACAGCGCGCCACTCAGAGTAAGCGCCAACAACTATAAGGAGAATCAGTGATACAAGTTACTCGTAAAGACTCTAAAGAATCTGTCGAGAACCTGCTAAGGCGTTTTGGCCGCAAGGTCTCTCAGGCCGGTGTACTAACCGAAGCCAAGACCGGCCAGTATTTTGAAAAGCCAATTTCTAAGCCCGAGCGCCGCAAAAAAGCAATACTAAGAAACCAGCGCCGGGCGGCCAAGATCAAAAAGCTTAAACTGGGTAGATAATTACCATGCAGCAAAAGCTAGAGCGCGACATAAAAGCCGCCATGCTGGCGGGTGACAAAACACGCTCAGAGGTTATAAAAGGCTTAAAAAACGCTTTGCAATACGAAGCTGTGGCCCAAAACAGCCCTGATCGCATACTCAGCGAGGAACAGGCCCAAGCAGTGCTGGCTCGGGAGGCTAAGAAACGCCAGGAAGCAGCTGACTTATATAAACAAGGCGGCTCGACCGAGCGGGCCGGGCAGGAATTGGCTGAAAAGCAGATAATTGAAGAGTACTTACCCGAGCCAATGAGTGGAACTCAGCTAGCCGAGCTGGTTAAAGCTGCAGTAGCGGCGGTTACAGCCCCCACCATGGCTGATATGGGCAAAATCATTGGCGCAGTCAAAGCCAAGGCCGGAACCGGTGCCGATGGGGCTACCATTGCCCGCCTAGTCAAGCAGGCACTAGAAAGTTAGACATGATTATTTTTTTCGGCATAGCTGGTTCGGGCAAGGGGACCCAGGCCGCCACGTTGTCTAAGCGCACAGGTTGGCCAACGCTATCCAGCGGCGAAGTCCTGCGCCAAAACACTGACGATCCCTCAATTAAGGCGGCCCTGGCCGCCGGACAATTAGTCAGCGACGAGAAGCTAATACCTCTGTTAGAACAGGAATTTAATAGAATTGGTGCTGCCAAAAACGAGTTTATTCTAGACGGTTCACCCCGAAACATTAACCAAGCCCGCTGGTTAGTTGAGAAAATCAAGGAGGGGAAGCTAATGCTGAGCGCTATCATCCACATCAAACTATCGGAGCAGGTGGCACAAGAGCGCCTGGCGCTGCGCGGACGCAGTGATGATGATTCAAAAGCCATGGTCGGACGTTTTAAGTTTTACGAAGAGTCAGTAATGCCGGCTATGCGTTATCTTGAAGCCCAAGGTTATGAGATTAATGAAATCGATGGTGACGTTACACCTGAAGAAGTCGCAACTAACATCCGCCGCGTCCTAGAGACTAAAAATGCGGGCTAAGACACCGGCTGAAATTGAAATTATGCGTGAAGCTGGCCAAAAGCTAGCCCGAATCCTGCAGGCGACGGCTAAAAAAGTCGTGCCTGGTGTTACGCCTAAAGAACTAACTACTTTTGTAGCCGAGCAAATTAAAGCTGCTGGTTTGCGGCCGGCACTGCTTGGTTATGAAGGTTTCGCTGATGTGATGTGCGTTTCAATTAACCAAGGCATTGTCCATGGCCTGCCCGGTAAAAAGCCCATAAAAGACGGTGATGTTGTTAAGTTGGATCTGACGGTTGGTTATAAAAACCTGGTTTTGGATTCAGCTATCAGTGTCTATGCCGGTAACACAGAGCCACCCGCCGATATTAAACGCCTGTTAGAAGGCACGCAGCGGGCTCTAGCTGCCGGTATTGAAGCTATTAAAGGCGATG
>DATESY010000043.1:0-3394 GCA_035283865.1 Saccharimonadales bacterium (SeqCode) | reverse complement strand
GAATTTTGGTCGGTCTTTGATTCTTACAAGGGCCTACGTGGAGTAGTGCACAGTTTTAGCGCCCATCCCGGCCAGCTGGACCAAATTTTAACCCGGGGGTTGTACGTAGGACTTAACGGTATCATGACCTTTACCGACGATGAGCTGCAGCTTTCTGCGGCTGGGATGGTACCTAAAGACAAGTTAGTTTTAGAGACTGACGCGCCGTTTTTAACACCGGCACCCGATCGCGGTCAGCTCTGTGAGCCTAAACATATCCGCCATATTGCCCAGTTCTTGGCCGATCTTAGAGGAGAGTCGGTCGAAGAACTGGCGAGCTACACTACCAAAAATGCCCGGGAGCTATTTGGTATATGAAAACGATTTATTTAGACTACGCCGCAGCGACACCCATAGACCCGAAAGTTACAGCTGCCATGCAGCCCTACTTTTCACAGAAGTTCCATAACCCCTCGTCTATTTATCTGGCTGGCCGGGCTGCTAGCCAAGCTTTAGAAGATGCTCGTAGCGCCGTTGCTCAAATCCTAGGCGCTAAACCGGCCGAAATTATCTTCACCGCTGGCGCTACCGAAGCTAATAACCTGGCTATTCAAGGCGTGATGAAAGATTTTCCTGAGTGCGAAGTTTTGGTCAGTACCATTGAGCATGAGTCGGTGCTGGCACCAGCCGCCATATTTAATTACCACATGGTTCCGGTTGACTCAAAAGGGCGGGTGGATCTTCAGAAGCTGGAGACAATGGTTAGTGATAAGACTGTCTTAGTTAGCATCGGGTTAGTTAATAACGAAATTGGTACAGTCCAAGCGATGCCGGATATATCTAAAATACTTAACAAGTTAAGGAAATTGCGCGGGTCAAAAGGCAGACCGCTTTATCTGCATAGTGACTGCGCCCAGGCGCCTAATTATTTTGACTTACATGTCTCGCGCCTGGGAGTTGACCTATTAACCATTAACGGCGGTAAAATTTACGGTCCCAAACAGAGCGGTGCGCTTTATATACGGGCTGGGGTACAGCTTCAGCCGCTGATTTTAGGTGGCGGCCAGGAAAGTAACTTACGCTCCGGGACCGAAAATGTTGCCGGCGCGGCTGGACTCGCCACCGCTCTATCCTTAGCCCAGAAAAAGCGCAGCGACGAAGCCAAACGAATGGCTAAACTGCGCCAGCAATTTATAGCTGGTCTAGAAAAAAATATACCAGTGGCTATCGTTAACGGTTCGGCTAAACACTCCGCGCCCCACATTGTCAGTGTTACTTTTCCTGATGTTGATAACGAACGATTAATGATGGAGCTGGATGAGCGGGGCATCCAAGTAGCCACTGGCAGCGCCTGCAGCGCCAGCAGCGATGAGCCATCACATGTGCTATCAGCCATCGGCTTAAGCGATAAGACAGCTCATTCAACCCTGCGTTTTAGCTTTGGCCGGGCAACTTCTGAAGCCGATATAGCTCAGACCCTTAGAATTTTAAGAGAGCTTACTTCTTAAAAAAACTAACCAAAAGCGATATACTTAAGAACGAGTATGAAATTGCTGCCAGTGAGGCTATTAGCCGTGCTGATATTTTTGGTCTTTGCTGTTTTTGCTGCTGGGGCCAGCGCCGACACTGTTGTCCGTAGCTTTAAAACCAAAGGCACCATCAAAACCGGGCATGTAGTGGCACTGGTAGTCGGTGAGAAAGATACTGTTGAGCTGGCCCCAGCTTACGACACCACTCGCATTTTTGGCGTAGTCATTGAACCAGAGGCCGCGCCAGTTACCTTGCAAAGTCAAGATCAAGCAAAAGTCTATGTCGCCACTGACGGCGTTTATCCGGTGCTGGTCAGTACTGAAAATGGTCAGGTAAAGGCGGGAGATTATCTATCGCTGTCCAGCTCAGACGGCATAGCAGCTAAAATTTCTTTCCGCCAGCCATTTGTACTTGGACGGGCCTCGCAAAACTATGATGGCAGCGGCGACAAGGCCGGCACCGGCAAAGACGGCGCGGCTATCGGCCGGATTTCTGTACAGGTCGCTCCCGGTAAAAACCCATCACTGCGTGAAGATATTGCTGTGCCCACACCACTGCGTAAATTGGGTGAATCAATCGCCGGCAAACCATTGTCATCCAGTCGCATTTACTCGGCTTTGTCGATCTTTATCATTACGGTAGCCTTGGCCTTTGTACTGCTTTGGGTAGGCATCAGAAACGGCATGATTGCCATTGGCCGTAATCCCTTAAGCAAACACTCGATTATGCAAAACCTGACCCAGGTGATTGTAGCATCGGTAATTGTCTTGGTTGGTGGCCTGTTCGGGATATACTTATTACTGAGAATATAACTATGGACATAGGTGGGATTTTATTAATAATCGGAGCAGCTCTAGCGGCTATTGCCGCCATCCTTTATTTTGACTGGCGCTCCCGAGGCAAAAAGCTGGCGGCTAAGCCCAAAGACACTAAGGCAGTTGAAGCCAGTAAGCTAGCGCCTATTGTCAGCCAAACCGCCGAGCAGGACGTCGAGCATATCTTTAATGAGGATTTCCGTGAAGAACTGCGTAACCGTGGCCGGCTGCACTTTGAGAAAATTATTGGCGAGAACGCCATGTTCTTGCAGCAGGACTTGCGCCAAACCACCACTCAGCTAAATGACTACATGCGGGCAGAAATTACCCGCACCCTGCAGATGGAGTTTAAAAAATATGAACAATCGATAGTTGACGCTAAACAGTTGGCACTTGATTCAATGGAAAAAACCGTTACCACCATTGAACAACAGCGCCAGTTGCTGGAAACTCAAATGCAAACCCAAACTGAAGCCGAACGCAACCAGATTATTGCCCGTTTCGAAGAGCAGCTGGCCGGCATCGTTAACCATTACGTTATGCAGGCTATCGGTAACCAGATAGATCTTTCCGACCAGCTGGAATTTATTATTGCCGAGCTAGAGAACAACAAAGCCGCTATCCTAGAGGACATTAAACGTGGCGCTTAAGAAAAAAATTTTTGCTTTGCCGGTTCAAATTACCGGTCGAACCGACATTAACCGTTTGCTACGCGAGCTGGAGCAGATTGAACAGGCATCTATTAGTAATGCAGCAACCAAGGGTAAGGCAATAGCTGCTCCCGAACCATCTAATATGTTAAAGCAAGTAGCCGCTGCGAACGGTTATGAGCTGGGTAGTAGCGATGGCCGCCAACAGCTGGCGGCGGCTTTAGCTAAGATCCATGATCATGCACCACTGCTGCATATTAGTTTTGCTAGTGAGCCCTCGCCCAAGGTCGTTGAGACCTTGCTGCAGTGGCTGCGCAGCAACATCCATGTTTATACTCTGCTACAGATTGGTCTGGCGCCGGCTATTGGGGCTGGCTGTGTGTTAAGAACGCCTAATAAGATTTTCGACCTTAGTCTTGG
>DATESY010000042.1:0-8945 GCA_035283865.1 Saccharimonadales bacterium (SeqCode) | reverse complement strand
CGGCTTCACGATTATCACTACCTACACTTTGGTATAGCTAATACCACTAGAAGTTACCGACCGCGGCTTTGTAACACTCAGCTCCAAACTGCTGGCCATAGTAATACCAACTTTCGTGGTCCACTTTGCTCTGTCTTCACTCTTTGGCATGGAAGAAGCCCAGCCGGTGGTTAAGAAGATAAAACAGATCGCCCTAAAACCAGTAAAGATCCAGTAATTAATAGATAACAGCTGGACAATCGCACGACTCTCGTGTACACTGGTATAGTATGAAAAACATTACTCTTTCTGCAGACGAGCAAGTAATAGAAGAAGCCCGCAAAAATATTACTGCCAGTGGCAAAACACTTAACGGTGAATTTAGAGAGTGGCTGGCCAGCAAGGCTACTACGCCCAAGCAAAAAGCTATGCACTATAGACAGTTAATGCAACGACTTAGCTATATTAATGCCGGTCGAAAGTTCACCCGTGAAGAAATGAACGAGCGTTAGAGCATGGCGTCTTTACAGCCAGCGTTTTTTGACACAAACATAGTAGTATATCAATTTGACCGTACCAGTCCGGTCAAAGAAAAAAAGTCTCAGGAGCTGTTTGAGCAATACATAGCAGAAGATAAAGCCTTTATCAGCTCCCAGGTTGTCCAGGAGTTTATGAATGTTGCTTTGCGGAAGTTCGATACGCAAATTCCAGCTCGAGAGCTTAAGTTAACTATCGAGGAGCTACTCTCACCTATTTGCCAACACTTTCCAACCATCGATTACTACTACAGGGCCCTGGCTTTATTCTTAAGAGAATCCATCAGCTTTTATGACGCCTTAATAATCCAGGCGGCAATTGATCTGGGCTGCTCAATTCTTTATAGCGAAGACCTACAAACTGGCCGTGTCTACGGTAGCGTGAGAGTTAAGAACCCCTTCTAAAATACCACTTGCGCACAAAAAGCTTAAGCTATATACTTTAAACTAAGTAAAAGGAAAACCATGCTAAAAGATAATCTTGATCACATTATGAATAGCGAGGTCAACCGGGCCGAATTTATGCGCTATATCGGCGTGGCCATGCTGAGTATGATTGGCGTGGTAGCCTTCGTCCGCAACTTGCATTCTTTGGTACCGGCTCGTAATGGCAAAAAAAGAGCCATTTCTGGCTACGGCGGCAACGCCTATGGCCGTTAAGCCCACTCTGGCCTTTTTTGTAGCTAGTATCTTAGGATTTATAGTCGCGCCGGCATCAGCGCTGGCTGATAAGTATGGTGAAGCGGCTTATAATCAGGCAACTTATGGCAACCATTTGGCCCAGTCAACATCAGACTCCTCAACAAAAAGCTGGGTGGGTTTGGTTGTATCAGCCCTAATAATTATCCTGGCGATTTATCTGTTTAGAAGAATGAAAGGCAAAGAGCGAGCTTAACCAACTGTTCTCATTTGCTTGGCCGGAATAATATCCATAAAAGTTTCGCCTTGGCGCGGAAATTTAGCTTGGCTGTGCACAATCGTGGGAGCAGCCGCTACCGGCTTTAGATTAACGCCGACAAGGCTGGCCCTGGGCAACCTTGTGCGGTTGTTAGCAGCCGCCTTGGCTTTATCTTCGAGCTTGAATTTCTTGCGGTTGATAAGCCAAATCATGATAACCGAAAATTGATAAAGCAAGATAATTGGCAGGGCCACCAGCGTCTGGTTCATAGGATCTGGCGTGGGCGTAATAACAGCCGCCGCCGCAAAACTACCAACAACAGTGTGGCGCTCGTAGTTCATTAGCCGCCTCGGCCGCTGAGGCTTGACCCGGTTGATTAAAAGCATTATTAGCGGTATCTGGAAAAGCAGGGCAAAACCAACTAGGTAATTAAAAGTAAAGTTTAAATAATCACCAGCGCCAATTAAGGGCTGGAGCTGCTCTTGCGCTATATTGGTTAGAAAGTGCAGGGTAGCCGGCAGGCTTATGTAATAAGCCTCACTAACGCCGGCTGCCGCCAACAGGGCAGAAAAAAGAATTATTAACAACGAACGTTTTCGCAGGCTGGGCGCGAAAGCCGGGCTGACGAAACGGTAAATTAAAAGCACAATCAGCGGCAGGCTGGTAAGCAGCCCGAACATCAAAGATATTTTAAAAACGGCGCTAAAAGCACCGACCGGAGAAGTGTAATACAACTGCTGGTGCAGGGGCTTTACTATGATGCTAAACAGTGGTTTATACAGCAGGTAGCCGATTGTACTGGTGGCGACTAAGCTCAGCAAGCATAGTAAAAAAGACCGGCGCAGGTCGCGCACATGTTCTCTAAACGACTGCTTTTTTTGGTTTTGCAGGCCACCCATTTTAACGGGCTATCCTTTTCTTTTACTTAAGACTTTTTCTTTGTGTCTTTTTCGTCTTCGTCAACTTTGCCAGCAAATCCATCGCGCAGCTCTTTGGCTGATTGACCGATGCTGCGTGTCAGCTTAGGTAGTTTAGTACTGCCAAATAGGAGCAACAGTATCACTAGTACGATAACTAACTCTGGCCAACCTATGTCCATAAACCCTCCATGGCCTAAATCTTATTATTACAAGGGCTATTGTAACATGAAAAATACTGAATCAATAGAAGACGCCAAGCACCTTTTTACACATATTACAAAATTTTGCTTGTTATTCATTGTTGTTTCTTCTAAAATAACCATTAGCAACTAAAGGAGGCTAAAGACTTTCTGTTATGGTGAGAATAAATAAACAATATAAATACGAAAGGGGTTACCAAAATGGCTCTTAGAAACGCTTTCGCCGACCTGGCCACTGATGACTCGCTCAAGGCTGTTAAAACATCAGTTGATGCACTTAAAGACAGCCAAACCAATGCTTCCAAAAAGACTAAACTTATCGACACCGCCGGCACCAATGTCGCCTCTGTCTCGGCCGCTGGCGCCCTGTCCGTAGACGGCTCCGCCGTCACTCAACCCATCAGTGCCGCCTCACTGCCACTGCCAAGCGGTGCCTCCACCTCCGCCAACCAAAACACCGGCAACACCAGTCTGTCCTCCATAGACACTAAACTATCTTCCCAAGCCACGGCTGCCAGACAAGACACCGGCAATACCAGCCTGTCCTCTATAGATACTAAACTGACTTCTCAAGCCACGGCCGCCAAACAACCGGCCCTAGGCACCGCCGGCACGGCTTCAACTGAAGTTATAACCATTCAAGGTATAGCCGCCATGACTAAACTGTTGGTCACGCCTGATTCAGTGGCTTTACCAGCCAACCAGTCGGTCAATGTCGCCCAGATAAATGGCATAACCCCGCTAATGGGCAATGGCGTGACTGGAACAGGTTCACAAAGAGTCACCATCGCTTCTGATAACTCAGCACTTACAGTTAATGCTCACGCGGTTACAGTCGCTTCTGGGGGGGTTGCCTCCGGTGCGATCGCTTCAGGCGCTGTTGCTTCGGGAGCTATAGCTTCCGGCGCGGTAGCCTCAGGCGCTTTAGCCTCTGGTTCAATCGCCGCCGGCGCAGTAGCGGCCGGAGCCACCAGTTTTGTAAAACTTGAAGATGTCGCTTCGGCCGATGCCGATGCTGGAGTTCCAAGTTTAGCAGTTAGAAAAGCAGCTCCCGCGAATACTTCGGGCACTGATGGAGATTACGAATTCTTACAAATATCGGCCGGCCGTTTGTGGGCTTCAACTAATGTAGACCAAATTAACGGCATAACCCCGCTAATGGGGGCTGGTAATACCGGCACTGGCTCACTGCGTGCCACCGTAGCAACAGATAATGCCGCTATCCCAACATGGGGTCATGGGGCTACGGGCGCGGCCGTTCCGGCTAACACTACCTATAAGGGGCTTCTGGCAAGGACTTCGAATCCTACAGCCGCGACGACTGGCAATCTGGTAGGGGCGCTGGCTGATAAGTTGGGCAAACAAGTCGTGGTTGGTTCTATCCGCGACCTTAAGGGCGTCCAAAGAACTACCATTACTTCGTCAGTTGCCGAAACTACCATCGTTACCGCTGTTGCCAGCACTTTTTTGGATCTATACGGATTAGTTATTGCTAATACTTCGGCTACAGCCTCTAATGTGACTATAAAAGATGCCACTGCCGGCACTACCAGGTTCATCATTGTTGTACCGGCTGGCGAAACCAGGGGTTTTATGTCCTCAGAATCGGCCGCCCACAACCAGGCCGCCGTCAACAACAACTGGACGGCTACCTGCGGCACGTCAGTGGCCAGCATCGAAGTGACAGCCATGTTTGTTCAAAACATTTGATCCTAGCTTAAGCTAAGTCTACTCAACCTTAACCCGTCACCTTTCACTATGCAGTAGCCGTTTACTGTTCACCGTTCGCTATGCGTTTTCCGTTTTCTATTCTCCGTGATCAATAGTTAAAGTCTAACGGTGAACGCATGGTAAACGGTAAACAGCTAATGGTAAAAGGCCAGAGACTAATGGTTAAGACCTCCGAAGGAGAATTCTGATAAAGTCCTGATCAGTTCCGGGATAAGTGTAATACTGAAGTCTCGTTAAAACAGGCGACAAAATGTCTGTCTGATACGGTGGCAAATTAATGATTGCTATTTACACTCCACAAAGACAACACTTAGACGTGGAACAAAAATCAATAAACCCCGCCAGGACTGGCTCTGCAAACCCGAAGGACGGACCTCTGAAATGGGGAAAGTGTGGTGTGGTAGGTTTTTGTTGTTGACAAATCTAGGGCATAAGGAGTACCATGATAGTACAAATGGCCTTCGGGCTCACCCCTGCGCAAGCGGGGGTAAATTTATTTTACGGGCTTTTGGTTTATAATTTTGGCAATCTTTTTCTGAATCATTTGATAATTTCTGTCGTCAATGACGCCGTCCTTATCAATCAGCCGGTTGCTATCATAGGCCCTCAACTGTGATAACAGAGCCGCGCTTTCTTGCCTGCCTTTATAAACAAAGGAAAAGTAATATTTGCCCAGCTTTTTGGTACTAGATAAAGGAACACCGAGAAATAAAAACTTATTAAATTTACGTAGAACTAAAACCGGTCTGGCAAATTCGGAACCTTTCCCGTCCTGTTCAAAACGAATATTATGGCCGATTGATACCCACCAGACCTCCTTTTCATAGAAGAAGACCCCATCATTCGGCTTAGCATCAAGCTTTATCTTCTTTTTATTCCAGCTATCGAAATCTTTTTGGTGCATGATGAGCAATTTCCTTATACCCACCAAAGATATCTTATCCCCATTATACCCCTGTGCCACCTTTATAGGGTCGTTACCTGTGAAACTTGCTGATATTAATGATTGCTGTTTGTGCACCATAAAGGCATCATAAAGTTGTGAAGTAGTAACCGTAGGTGAGTCCAGCGGCCGTTAGATCTCTAAATTAATGATTGCTATTTGCGCTCCATAAAGATTGGTCTTGCAAGCCTGGTGGTCGGATCTCCGGAATAGGAAAGCGTGATGTGGTATTTATTTGAACATTGACCCCATGTAAGCGCTTTGGTATAACGTGTACGGAAAAGGTCTTCGGCGCGTAGTTTATAAACTACACTTGCGGGAGGTCTTTTTTATTTTTTCACCTCTTGACTCAGCCCTAAAACTCATGTTATTCTTGTACGTGAAAGACCTCCGGCCGTAGTCTCAGAGCTACACTGCGGGGGGCCTTTTTTGTTTACTGAGTTTTTTCGTCGGAAATACCGAAATAAAATCTTTCCGGTTCGTCCTTTTATTCTCTTTTACTTGAACGTAGAAATATTCGCCGTTTTGAGTTTGACCATGAAATCTATGGAGGGCACTGTTCAGATCGTCGTTTTTAAAAATTGTTTCTGGCGCGAAACTATTATTTCTTAACAGATCAATTGCGCAGTTATATAGCTTTAGCCTTCGCACACGTTCTTTAGGTGATTTTTGGTTTAGATGGTCCCAGAAATTATTGATAAAAACCTTGTCCTTAGTGAAATATTTAGAACGAATATATGGCGCGCGTCTAGGTGTGCGCTTTTGAATCGTGTGATATTCACGGCGGGCGAATTTGATCAACTCTTCCAAAGACGAGCCTGGTAGCTTGCCGTATTTTGATTTAAAGATTTTGGGAGATATTTTGCGGGGCATGAATGATAAATTAACTTCTAGCCCACCATTTATCTTACTTCTATTATACCTGGGCCGTCTTTATAGGGTCGTACTCTGTGAAGTTTACTAATATTAATGATTGCTGTTTATGCTCCATAAAGGCAATGTGTAGCTGTCAGGCAGGAACCATAGGTGAGTCTAGCAACCAATGACCCCAAACCCCTCCTAATAATTTATGCTATTGCCCAATTTATTAGGAATTTATTGTACGTCGATAGAAGTAATACCAAACTTTATCGCTTGTTTGGCGAAAGCCTCGTCATAGCTAAAAAGGTGCTTTATGTTGGCATCAATCATTAGCTGCAGAAGCAAGGCGTCATTAATCCCCACCTTGGACTTTTGCCATAGCTTGACGTAACGTCTGGCAAAAGTAAGGTCGGTATCAGGCTCTACTAGCAGTAGTCCTGGTAATTCAGCAATCCTTTCAATGGCAATTGTGACGGCTTGGGCCGTAGCCAGCTTGGCCACAATAAACAAAACCTCTTCGATGACATGATGAGAGGTATAGAGCTCAGTTTGTTTATCAACCAACTTCTGCAGCGCCGTAATAGTACTGCCGTGCTGCTGGGCGGTTTCATCTAGAAAGTAAATGAAGGTATTGGCATCAATAAAAACTGACGCTTGGCTATTCATAGCGCCGCGTGGCAAGCTGCTTCAGGTACTGCGGGGTTAGGGGCTGGGGGGCGTTAGCTTGTAGCTTTAAACCGCCGCCGCGTACCCGCACGTCAGAGGAGGGCTTTGATTTTATTGGCTCCAACCGGGCAATGGCCTTTGAGCGATAAATTAGTAAATACTGATTTCCGCGGGCTAGACCGGCCCTTACCTTGGGCAACTGCTCCCTCAATTCTTTGGTTGAAATACTATGTACACTCATATCACAAGTTTATCACAAGTTAATCGGAAGTTCTAATTACGCCTTTGCAAAGCCAAGCCCTGCAGTACCTGAACTTCCGGAGGACAGGTCTCTGGGATCCTAAAATAGAAACCGGAACCTAAAGATTGCGGTTATTTGTATCATTGCTGACATCCATGATTGCTGTTTATGCTCCACAAATGCACCGCATAGCTGTGGTGCACAAAACCAATAGACCTAGCAGGAACCGATATACACTCAAATTAATGGTTGCCGTTTGTGCTCCATAAAGACACATATAACCGTAGCGTAGTAACCGTAGGTGAGCTCAGTAGTCGATGAATCTCTCAATTAATGATTGCTATTTGTGCTCCATAAAAGCAATGTGTAGCTGTGATACGAAAAACCAATAGACCCCTCAAAGAGAGCGGATAGAATCTATGAGCTATTTAAGAATGATTGATTATCGCCTCGAATTGTTACGATTTCCGAATGGGCGGCCGCGCCCTGCCTGAGGCTAAGCTATAAGACCTAGGCTGTTTTTGCTATAATTACAACCATGAGAAGCAGTACAAATGCTCAGCAAGTGGGCATGGCTCGGCGTCGGCAGGCCGCGGTTGCGGCGGTTGCTTCAGTACGGGCAGAAGGGCTTGAGCCGTCGTCTGTCACCCAAAAGCGCCTGAATCGGTATGTTCAAGGCAAAATTACTGTAAGCCAGCTACGGCGCGATACTCTGAACGAAGTCAAAGCTGTTGGTACTCGCACCGCACTCCGATAATGGCTTACGATACTGGTGTTGATCCTTATTTAGATCCCAGCACCGGTATATTGCGCAATTTGCTTGGTATTACTGACGCTAACGAACTGGCCAAAGCCGAAGCCAATCTTACCGCGGTTGCCATAGCCGCTTTGGCCGAAGAGCCGGTTCCAGGTGATTTTGACCTGGCGCATCTGCGGGCCATACACAAGCAATTGTTTGGTGCCATTTATCCCTAGAGATTTAGCCAACAAGGATTATGTCAGCCGTCTGGCTCATTATTACTCGGAAGTCAATATCCTGCACCCGTTTCGCGAAGGTAATGGGCGCACACAGCGGGCTTTCTTTACTCTCTTAGCGGCGAAGTCTGGACGGTACATTGCTTGGGAGCTTATGGACCCGGCCCAGAACCTTGCCGCCAGCATAGAGGCTTATCAAGGCAATGAAAACGATTTGATAAAATTGCTGGCTGTGTTGGTCAAGCCAGCCAACGGGTAACTTGGGCTTATCAAATAGATTGTGCGACAGCGCAATTTCTTAGGAGTTTGTTGGACGTTGAGCATTACTCCAGTAAAGTTATAATTAATGATTGCTGTTTATGCTCCATAAATGTAAGATATTACCGTGGTACAGCAACCGTCAGTCATTTAAATTAATGATTGCTGTTTATTCTCCATAAATGTAACATATAGCTGTGATGCATAAAACCAATAGACCCCCTAAAAAAGTAAATAGAATCTGTGAGCTATTTGAGAATGCTCAAACATTAGCCATTCACCCTTTACCATGGAAGACGGTAAACAGTAAACAGCTAATGGCTAACCGGCCGACGTCAGGAGGCCACCATGGCTAATAGATTCTGGGTACTTGGAACAGGGAACACCAGCGATACGGCCCACTGGTCGGCTACCACCGGCGGGGCTGGTGGTGAGACGGTACCAGTCGCCGGTGACAGCGTAACCTTTGACTCCAACTCCGGTACTACGGCCACAGTCACCGTAGATGTCGCCCTGTCCGCAGCCTCCATCACCATTAATAAATCAGACCTGACACTCCTACATAATGCCGGTACCACACTGACCGGGGCGATGACGTTGACTACAGGGACGCTGAACACCAACGGGCAGACGTGTTCGTGGGGGTCGTTCGCGGGATCGGGTTCAACGGCGCGGACGCTCACGCTGGGAGCGAGCGCAATCACGATCAACGGGTCAGGCACCGTCTGGACGACCGG
>DATESY010000041.1:0-3096 GCA_035283865.1 Saccharimonadales bacterium (SeqCode) | reverse complement strand
AGGCACTTCCTCGCCTCTCGCTGACCACCTGGCAGCTAGTTCAGCCGGGCCGAGGTTAATAAAATCAGCTGGATCTGTCCGCAGGTCGTACATCAACATTCCTCGGCCTTCCGGATGAGCTACGACCTTCACAGCCACGGTGGTTTTTTCGAACTCACTGGGGTAACGACCACTAGTGTAAAGGATAGGCTCATTTTTATTAATTAACATTTCTACCTCCTTTTTATTACGCAGACTAAGGAGGTAATTAAATAGTTTGGGTTGTTTGTTCCTAATTAGGCGAGCCACGGCAATTGAGGCCCGTACATCACCAAGAGCATCATGTACCCCGTTATGGGTGAGCTTGTTGATCGAAGCCAGCAACTCCAGCCGGACACTAGGTTTACCATCTGGGGCAAAGGGCCACTTAATTCCGTCGGGCCGCAGTGCCCTGGTCATGCGTGCAGCGTCTAGCAGATCCCAGCGACTACAGCTATTCTTCCACTGCCATTCATAGGCATCATGGAAGTTACGCCACAGCAGATGGCGGATGAATTCATCATCAAAACGGATGTTATTGAAACCGACAATTATCGTATCCGGTACCGAGACATGGACTGTTAGATATTTGGCAAACTCAGCTTCGCTTATACCCTCGGCCTTGGTCTTTTGCGGCGTGATACCGTGTATTAGTACGGCATCCGGTTCGGGCAGGACATCATCAGACATCCTAATTAAGATATTGTCCGGCTTACCGACAGGCTTAAGATCCATGTCTGTACGCTGACCGCCAAACTGCATGATGCGGTCCTGGCGCGGATTTATCCCGCTGGTTTCCAGGTCGTAGAAATAAAATGTCATGTTTACCAAAGTATACTTCCACCGCTGCTAAAGTTATAATGCTAGTGTTAAGCCTCAGGTGGGATTGATACCAAAATGATGCCCAAAATCTATGCGGCAATTGAAGCCGCAATTGCCAGTGGTACGCCGCCGCAGTACGTGGCGGCTAACTTAATCGGCCAAGGTTGGCCGCCGGGCATGGTCAATGAGGCCCTGAATGCTTGGCTATCTAGCCACGGGCGACTGCAGCAAAAAACCGGTTTTCGCGACTGGCTGAAAAAATATAAGCATAAGGCCTTACCGGCTATTATTACTTTGGTAACGATAAGCGTCATCAGTAGCTCTATTTTGCTACTACGTCCCTGGCCAACTAAGATAATGGTGGATTCGGCTTTTGGCAATGTTCCAGCTCCAGGTTTTCTTGAATCTTACACCCATCAGCCTGTTTTAATCTTGATTACCTCTCTACTTACGATAGCTATTTTTCTAATTGGTTCACTCTTTGCAATGGTCCAGGATTATTTGATTCTCCGGTTGGGCTTTTGGCTCGACAGAGGGGTTAAAGAGGAGTCATTCCGCCACATTCTTCATCTGCCGCTTTATCACCAGGAAAGGCTGTCCAAAGGCGACTACATTTATCGCCAGAATAATTTGACTAACAGCCTGTCGGATTTAGTGCTCGATACTACCGCCTCGATTAGCCAGTCGACTATTATGATTATAGGAGTACTGGGTATTATGCTTTGGTTTAATCTGAAGCTAACCCTTATTACCGTTATTATCCTGCCTTTCCTATTTATTTTAGTGAGATTGTTTGGCCCAAAGCTGGGTAAAATATCCCAAGCTTTGACCAAAGTGGCTAGTGATACCAGCTCGAACGTCACTGAATCGATCGATAACGCTGAAACCGTCCAATCTTTCACGCTCGAGGAAAAGCAAATCAACAAAGCCAATAATCTATGGAAACAGACCTACAACTTATCCAAAAGGGGCCTGTTTTGGAGCCGCGGCTACCGTTTTTCCAACAGCCTGCTAATTATTTTAGGCACCTCCGCCGTGATGTATTTTGGCGGTACGGCGGCGCTGAACGGCCAGATGACTTTGGGTGAACTGCTGATATTCATGACTTACATGGGTTATCTGTTGGGGCCGGTGGAGGAGCTGGCCGGCCAGATCGCCGCCCGCAATCAAAAACTGGTTGATGTCAGCCGGGTTTATGAAGTCCTAACTGATCATGAGGGTATTGAAAATCTACGCAATGATAAACACTTCCCGGGCGGCTACGGCCGCATCGAATTCCAAAATGTCAGTTATGCCTATAACAACATTCCGGTACTGAGTAACATCAACTTAGTGGTGGAGCCAACCCAAAAAATTGGTATCATTGGCCCCAGCGGCAGCGGTAAAAGCACCCTTTTAAAACTAATCCCGCTATTTATTGAACCGAGCCGGGGTCGAATTCTGATAGACAATGTTGATGTCCAAACCGTCTCAGTCTTTGAACTGCGTCATCGTATTGCCTGGATCAGCCAAACGCCCCAGCTGTTTAATGAAAGCTTGAAGGAAAATTTACTGGATGGTGACGTTCAGCGGGCAATACTGCCAAGAGAGATTGACCAAGCTACCGGCGCAGCCTACGTCAACGAGTTTGCCGATCATCTGCCCGGCGGCCTGGAGTCAATGGTTGGCGAAGGCGGTAACACCCTTAGTGGCGGCCAAAAACAACGATTAGCCATTGCCCGGGGACTACTCAAAAATGCGCCGATCGTCTGTATGGACGAACCGACTGCCGCCCTTGATTCTAAGAGCGAGAAATATATCCGTGACTCCATCGCAAAGCTAATTGCCAACAAGACGGTCCTGATGGTTACTCACCGCAAAGCACTACTTAGCTTAATGGACAAAATCTATGTCATGGACGGTACATCTCTTAGAGACGTCAATGACTTAGGTGGTCTAGATGCTTACCTGCAGAAAATCACTGATACTGAGGTATCAGCGCCTTCGGCAGCTAAAGACGAATTTACTGAAGCCCAGCGCCTGGCCAGCCAGCAAAAAGCCGACCGGCTGGCAGCCGAAAACCTTAGGCTGCAACAAAACTTACACACTATTGAGCAAAAACCAAGTGACAATGTCGGACCCGACGGCACTATTTATATAGGCCACTAGCTACGATGCCATTGGGCCGCTACCCATGTTGTGATTAGGGTCAGCATTCAGGCCATCGAGCGGCATAAGCTCGCTTGGTTTATCGGGATTAGGTGCATAAATATCTCT
>DATESY010000040.1:0-5120 GCA_035283865.1 Saccharimonadales bacterium (SeqCode) | reverse complement strand
ACTACCACTTAACAATGCTAGCGATGAATCAGACGGGTTACCAAAACCTGATGCGTCTTAGCACCATCGCTAATTTAGAGGGCTTTTATTACCGCCCGCGTATCGACCATGACTTAATTGAACAATACAGCGAGGGACTAATCGTACTGTCTGGCTGTATGGGCGGTGAGGTTAGTGATGCTCTGCGGGCCGGACAATACGAGCAGGCTAAAAAAACTGCTCTGTGGTATAAACAGCTGTTTGGCGATCGCTACTACCTAGAGCTTTTAGATCATGGCCACGTCAACCACCCTTCCGCCTGGAAGGAACAAAAGGCCGTTAATGACCAGCTACTGAAGCTAGCCAAAGAGCTAAAAATTCCAGCAGTTGTGACCTGTGATGCCCACTATTTAAAAAGCGAGGATCGCGAAGCGCACGAGATTCTGCTTTGTGTGCAGACCGGTGCTTTCTTAACTGACGAGGAACGATTCTCGCTCAAGGATTTTGAGCTGCATATCATGGATCCAGCCGAAGTTATCAAGCGCTGGGGTGAAACTCATCCAGAACTAATAACCAATACCGGGGCAATTGCCAGGCGCTGCAGTGTGGAGATTGAGCTGGGCAACATATTGATCCCCAAGTTCCCAGTTCCTAAGGGAGAGAGCGAGAAAAGCCTGCTGGAAAAATTAGTCTGGCAAGGACTAGCTTGGCGCTATGGCCGCAAGAATCGAGCTACAGCCGCTAAACTAACAGTCACCCAAGCTAAGAAATTGCTAAAGCCGGCAATTATCGAACGGGCTAAATATGAGCTGGAGGTGGTCGAGAAAATGGGCTTTGCCGGCTACTTCATAATCGTGGCTGACTTTATTAACTGGGGCAAAGACCGTGGCATAGTCTTTGGGCCGGGAAGGGGCAGTGCTGCCGGCTCAATCATGTCTTATGCCATGCGCATAACAGAGCTTGACCCGTTGCAATATGATTTACTTTTTGAACGATTCTTGAATCCGGATCGCATTAGCATGCCCGATATGGACATAGATATCCAGGATTCCAGGAGGGATGAGGTTATTAATTATTGTATTGAAAAATATGGTCGTGACCGGGTAGCTAACATAGTCACTTTTGGCCGCATGGCGGCCCGTAATTCAGTACGTGATGTGGCCCGGGTACTGCAAGTACCCTACGCCGAGGCGGATCGGCTAGCTAAAATGATCCCTCAGCCAGTTCAGGGCCGGCATACGCCGCTAGCCCGCCATTTAATTGATGTGGCGGAGCTTAAAGCCGAAAATGATAACAACCCTCAGGCCAAACGAGTCTTTGATCTGGCCATCAAACTGGAAGGCACTATCCGCTCTCACGGCGTGCATGCTGCCGGTGTGGTTATTGCCCCTAGTGATATTGTCCGCTTCACGCCGCTGGAAATGGCCCAAAAAGGCGTACTGGCGACCCAATATTCGATGAATCCGATTGATGATATTGGCCTACTTAAAATCGACTTTCTAGGCCTTTCGAACTTAACGACTATAAAAAACGCCCTACGGATAGTTAAAAAAGTCTATCAAAAAGATATAGATATTGCTCAGATTCCCCTGGATGACGAAAAAACCTATGACTTGTTGCAACGTGGTGAAACCACGGGTGTTTTCCAGCTGGAATCGGCTGGCATGAAACGCTATTTAAAACAGCTTAAACCAACAGTCTTTGACGATATTGTCGCCATGGTCGCCCTTTATCGTCCCGGACCGATGCAGTGGATTGATGACTTTATTGCCCGTAAGCACGGCCAGCGTCAAATCAGCTACATGCATCCCATCATGAAAAACGCCCTAGCCAATACCTATGGAGTTATTGTTTACCAAGAGCAGGTCATGCAAATCAGTAAAGACTTAGCCGGCTTTAGCGGCGGCCAGGCTGACACGCTTAGAAAAGGCATTGGTAAGAAAATTCCTGAAGTCCTAGCTAAAATGAAGACTCAGTTTATAGAGGGTGCTATCAAACACTCAAAAGCCGATCGTCGGCAAATGGAACGCTTTTGGAACCAGCTGGAAGATTTTGCCGCTTACTGTTTTAACAAAAGCCACGCCGCCTGCTATGGTCTAATCGCCTACCAGACGGCTTATCTAAAAGCCCATTATCCGGCGGCCTTCATGGCCGCCCTGATGACCAGTGACTTCGATAACACCGACCGCCTGGCTATTGAAATCGCCGAGTGTAAACATATGGGCTTGGAAGTCCTGCCACCGGACATTAATGAATCTTTCCATGAATTTGGCGTAGTCCCGGGTAAAGACCAAATCAGATTTGGCCTGGACGCCATTAAAAATGTCGGTCATGGAGCAGTCGAAGAAATTCTCAGAGCTAGGGAAAAGCTGGGCGGTAAGTTCGAGAGCCTAGAAGATTTTTGTGCAAATGTCAGTACCCAGGCGGTTAACCGCAAAGGCTTGGAGAGCTTGATTAAAGCTGGGGCACTGGACAGGTTCGCTGAGCGCAGCCAGCTGATCCACAACGTCGACAATATTTTAGGGCTGGCCAACCGGCTGCAAAAAGATGCGGCTGCCGGACAGGTCGGACTATTTGGCGATGCTGAGGCGGGCGGCTTAGCTCCGGCTTTGAGCCTGGAGATTACTACTGTGCAGTTTTCACCGGCCGAACAGCTGGCTTGGGAGCGCGAACTACTGGGCCTTTATCTTAGCAAGCACCCCTTGGAAGACTACGAAACAATTTTAGCTGATCAGACAGTTAAGATAGCCGAACTGAAACCAGAGATGGATGGCGCGCCTGTCACAGTCGGCGGCACAATTACTGAGCTTCGGGAAATTACCACTAAAAACGGTTCTAAGATGGCCTTTGTAAAGCTGGCGGACATTAGTGGCGAGATAGAGTTAGTACTATTCCCGAAGCTATATAAAGAGGTTGAACTAGAGCGTGATCAGGTGGTAATCGCCAAAGGCCGGTTGAATGCCCGTGACCGGACATCAGGTTCGATGCTGGATGAGCTAAAAGTATTACCAGATAAGCTTATACTAATCAGTGCCGAAACCGCCAAGGCCTATAAACCACGGGGTAAAAAACCAGTAACACCAAAGTTAGTGGCCACGCCAGCGGCCGTGTCGCCGCAGAGGCTATATATTAGAATAGAGAACAGTGAAGACCAAAATCAGCTAATGGCCCTAAAGCAAAAACTGGATGATCACCGTGGGGAAACCGAAGTGGTAATCGTTACCGGGCCCAGTGAGAGCAAGCAGGTTATTAAACTGCCGCAGACAGTCAGCTTAAATGAACAAAGTATGCGTGATTTAGCAGCTGTCTTCGGTTCGACAAATGTGGTTGTGCGTTAATGTATTAAGCCGGCTGTTCTGCTTAACAAATAAGACAAAGCGGCAATGGTAATTAAGCCAACGTCCAAGAAGGGGTGGCTAAAGGCATACTTCTCACCCTTCTTCAGGGCCCGCTTAATGATCCTAATGTGCCTGCCCAACCAAATAGCCAGGGCCGCTATGGTCATTAAGATAACCAAATTTGTGGCTAAGCCGACAATCGGTAGTTTGGCTAGCGCTAACTGAGCTAGTGAAACATTGCTGGAGGCGTTGTCACCCTTGACGGTTGAAATAATTGGTCCGCCGGAAGCCGGTTCACCATAAAAGGCCACCACAATGGTCATTGGTCCGCCACCGGCCGCACTATAGTTAGAAATTTGGGCAATACCGAAACCCACCTCTTTAAAGGTTGGGTCAAGCAGATTATCCTTGTGCGATGGGCTGGCCATCCAACCTTTAACTGCGGTTTTCTCGTCACTGAAGCCAGCCGCTAAGTTTTCACCCAGTTTCTGGTAGTTATAGTTCTGGCCGGTAACAAACACCCATGGTTCCTTACCATCAGGTGTGTTGTGGCTCCAGTAGTTACGACTTGCCATATCTTGTGCTTTAGCTTCAGCAGCAGCGTCCAGCCGGGGGTTTATGGAAAGAACAGACAGATGCTGCTGGGCGCGCTGGGCGTTGGTATCAACCAACAAATTCTGCTTTTGCATAGATATGGCATAAGACAGTACCGAGCCGCCAGGGTTTTTGATGACATTCTGGAAATCACCTTGGCGGACACCAAGTGATAGCAGCAGGCCAATAACTAGAATTACCGGCAAATAGGGCCAATAGACCTGGTTAAAGGCTCGGGAACTTATCTTTCTGGGCTTAAAGGGATGGTCGTGGCTCCTGGGGCGGGGAGCAGTTTTTATTTTGGCCATTTAGGCCATATTATAGCGCTTACGTTAAATTCTTCAAGTGATAGAGCGCTATAGCGGCGGCTACCGCTACATTAAAAGACTCCTTCTGCCCTGACATAGGTATTTGCAGGTATGAATCGCAAAGCTCCAGGACCATTTTATCCAGCCCGCCAACTTCACTGCCGACAACTAAAGCCAGCTTACCTGGCGGCTTAAAGCCTGCAAGATTAAGGGACTTGCTGGTCTGTTCCAGGGCAGCGATGCGGTAACCCGCTGCTCGCAATTTGTCTATGGCCTTTATAACATCTGGTTCATGTTGCCAGCGGACTGTTGCTTCGGCTCCCAGAGCAGTTTTATGAATCTGGCGGCCAGCCTTTTGGGCCAGGTAGGGCAGGCGCTGATCGCCAGGGCTGGGTGGATAAGGCGTGTAGCCGGTTAAATAAACCCTTTCGATACCTAACCCATCGGCGCTACGCAAGATGGAACCGACATTATGTGCCGAGCGGACATTGTGGACGACAATGATGAGCATAATCACATTAGCATATTAGACTATCTTTAGTCGCTTGCGGTAGCGCTCATGCTTTATACTGGAAGTTAAATGGTGGATGATGCCCGAAAACTAGAAGAACAAACAACACAGCGCCGGGCTGGTGTACTTGGCCTAAACTACTTCGATACCAGCGCCAACGAAAAGAAGCTTTATAAAGATATCTTAAGCGTAGCTGAACTCTACCGGCTGAAAGTAGTACCACTGGCGGCCGATGAGTACCACATCCATTTTGGCCTAACCACCACTACCGCTCAGCAAATAATTAAACAGCTGACTGATCGTTTTTCTGACCAGCGGTTGCGTTTTTCAATCATTTCCGAGACCGGCTTTAAAGATTACATGAAACTCTATGACCCTCCCATAAAGGTC
>DATESY010000039.1:0-6493 GCA_035283865.1 Saccharimonadales bacterium (SeqCode) | reverse complement strand
CCGCTGAACCTGTTAGATAACAAACAAGATAAAGCCGATGCCGGTAATGTGCAGGCTAATGCCGAAATCATTAAAGAAACTTTTGCAAACTTTAACATTGATGTCGATGTAGAAGGAGCTAATGTTGGTCCAAGAGTAACTCAGTACACACTCAAACCACCGACAGGGGTTAAATTATCCCGCTTAACGGCGCTAGAAAACAACCTGGCGCTGGACCTAGCCGCCGATACCATTCGTATGGAGGCACCGATTCCCGGTAAACGGGCGGTCGGTATAGAAGTGCCGAACGTCAAGGCGGCCACCGTTTCGGCTTATGGCATTTTAAGCAGTGAACAATGGCAGGCTATAAAGAGTCCGCTGGCTATCGCTATCGGTAAAGACATTTCCGGCACACCGATTGTTGGTGATCTGGACCGCCTGCCACACCTTTTGATCGCCGGCCAGACCGGCTCAGGTAAAAGCGTCATGATAAACACTCTACTGACCAGCTTGCTTTATAGGAACAGCCCCTCAGATCTCAAACTGATTCTAGTTGACCCCAAACAAGTAGAGATGAACCTTTATAAGGACATCCCGCACCTGCTGGCTCCGGTCATTCATGAGCCAGAAAAGTGCATCAGCGCCTTGAAGTGGGCAGTAGCTGAAATGGAACGCCGTCTCAAAGCTTTTGCTGAGGTTGGTAAACGCAATATCGGTGAATACAACCAGCTCAAAAAAGAAGAAGGCATGCCCTACGTCATCATTGTAGTCGATGAGCTAGCCGATTTGATGATGATGGCTGCCCGCGACGTGGAAGCCCTAATTGTCCGTATTGCCCAAAAAGCCAGAGCTGCTGGAATTCATTTAGTCATCGCTACCCAACGTCCTAGCGTGGATATCATTACCGGCTTAATTAAAGCCAACGTGCCTGGCCGCATAGCCTTTACGACCATTAGTCAGATAGATTCACGGACCATCATTGACCAAGCTGGTGCCGAGAAACTACTAGGTCGTGGTGACATGCTCTATAGCATCCCGGAATATCCAAAACCCAAACGCATCCAGGGCGCCTTAATAACTGATGCCGAAACTAACAAGATCTGTGATTTCATCCGTGCCCAACGCCCACCGACCTATGACGATGAAGTTGTCAGCCAGCCGGTCCAGCTGACCGGCAAGGGTGCAATCATCAGCGCTGCCGAGAGCGGCGACAGTGACAGTGCCTGGAAAGAGGCTGTAGAGGTTGTAATAAATAGCAACAAAGCCAGCACCAGCTTACTACAGCGTAAACTAAGGATCGGCTACGGCCGGGCTTCGCGCTTAATAGACATGATGGAAGACCAAGGTATTGTCGGTCCGGCTGAAGGCTCAAGGCCGCGCCAAGTGCTGGTTAGCAGTATTGACCAAGTGTTTGGCACTGCTGAAGCCTCAAATGATACTGCCGGCGATGTCTACGATGATATGCCTGACGAAGAAGAGAATAGATAAATATTTGTGCGAGGCGTGAGTACGGGAGCTTGCGCTCGACCAGTACCCACGCCCTTACAGGTTTTCTGTACAACTTGGGGCGAACACCCAATGCTTGTTCGCCAAATAGGTCGGCAGAGCAAGTGCTACTGGTGTGACAATACTTGGAACCAAGTAATGCCACTCCGCGACAGCTACCATGCCGATGAAGGAAATCTTCGCTAGCCCGATGCCGCTACCCCGGACAACCGCCCAGCGTGCGAACCGGCGCTTGGTGGGTAGCTCTCTGTCACCGAACGTTCTGAATCGGTGTACAAAGTAACTCGCTATAGCCATTATGGCCGGAACGATGGCGAGTGCAGCCCAATAGCGGCTAACGCCAAGATGTGCGACGAACACGACGAGGACCGCAACGCCGATGCCCGTGAGGACAACGCCGTAAGCGGTGTACTTTCTCACTAGGTTCGTCATTTGCCACGTGGCAGCGGCGAGGTGTTGAAACAATGGGGGAGTGAAGATCAGCGCACAGAGTGCACTGAATCTCCTCACCCGAGGAGAAACTCTATGCATCTGTGGCCCCTTTCGACCAAATTGAGTTGTCAAAAGACCTAGTCCGAGTGTTGCTCAAGACTAGTTCTTCCGACCTCTATGTCGAGTATTTGTGCTCAAGGACTTAACAAAATAATACAACAAAAGTGCTAATGCTGCAATCGCAGCAGCTTATTGACCTCTGTTAGGTTTTGGTGTATCTTATGTGAAGCATTAACTCAGCTTGTGGCATATGGCACACAGGCTTTAACCAAAGGAGGTTTTTCTTGGATCAGACTTATGAAATCGCGGTGCTTTATCATCCGGATTTGGAAATTGATCTGGAAAAGGCTAGCACCAAGGTCGAGAAAATCATTACCGACAATGACGGTAAAATTAGCAATACCGATAATTGGGGCAAGCGTAAGCTAGCCTACCCGATTGCCAAGAACGACTTTGCTGTTTATGTTTTCTACAGCGTAGAAATGCCAGCGGCCAACGTTTCTAGGGTCGAACAGTCATTTAACATTACTGATGAAATCATCCGCTTTTTAATCACTAAGCCGGATCTTAAGGCTAAGACCAAAGCTGAGGCCTTGGCAGCCGAAAAAGCTAAGAAAGCCGCCGAACGTGGTGACCGTGGCGATGATGACGAAGACGAAAACGACGAGGAAGAACTTAAAAAGCCTCGCCGAAGTAGTAGAATAAGAGAGTAAGCGAGGATTTTGATATGGCACGAAGTTTTAACCAAGTAATCTTAATGGGCAATCTGACCCGTGACCCGGAACTGCGTACTACACCAAATGGGCAGAGTGTTTGCAGCTTTAGTTTAGCTCTTAACCGTAGTTACAAAGGCGGGGATGGCGAATGGAAAGAAATGACCGACTTTATCGATATCGTGGCCTGGGGCCCTTTGGGTGAGCGGGTAGCCCAGTATCTGACCAAGGGCCGTCCGGCACTGGTTAGCGGCCGGCTGCAAAGCCGCAGGTGGGAACAGGATGGCCAAAAGCGCAGCAAGGTTGAAGTCGTGGCTAATGATGTTACATTTCTAGGCGGTGGCGGACCTGCACCAACCGGTGGAGATGAACCGGTAGTGGCACCGGCTAAGGACACTAAGAAGTCCACTAAGAAGGCTAAAAAAGAAGAAGAGGATGTCGTTATTGAGGATATTGGTGATGAGCCGATCAACCTAGATGACATTCCGTTTTAGGGAGACTAAATGAGCAAACATGACATGCCGTCGATGGAAATTGATGCCTGGGACCACGTTTATTCCTTGGATCCTGAAGATAGGGATGAAGCCTTTGAGCTAGTCATGGCTAATCTCGGTCACGGCTACACTAATGTCGGCCAACTGGATATACCCGAAGGGGTGCATTTAGTCAGTCCGATGGCTGTTGATCAAGTTGGAGTGGCTATAGCAACTATCATAGAATTAGATGCAAAAGGAGCTTACAGTGGCAAAGATTTTTAAACACCGAACAGACGTAGCTTACTTTGATTACAAGGATTTTAAGACCTTGCAGCGTTACGTAAACCAATACGGACAGATCGAACAGCGCAAAAAGACCGGCTTAACTGAATCTAAACAGCGCCAACTGGCTCGAGCTATTAAACGGGCTCGTCATATCGCGTTGCTGCCTTTTGTCGCCAACGGCTAAATTCCATGCGCGAATTTCATGTATCTATGGCGTTTTTAGGCCAAGGCGATAGATACTATTTTCAGAAACGCGTTGGTCCTTTCATTTCAGGAGCTATAGGTAAAATCGGCTGTTTTGGTGGTCAAATTGAAGAAGGTGAAAGCTTTGAAGAAGCAGCTAGCCGAGAAGTACAGGAAGAAACAGGTCTTCATTTTTTACCCCAGAAGTTCCATTATCGGGGCCAAGTTAGAGTGCTTTCTGACAGAGATGGCATCGAAATTAGAACTAAGGCTGAAATTTTTGATGTTTCAATGCCTCAAGAGATACAAATTAGTGCAGTCCACGGAGAACTTGTAACAATTCTGGCTGGCGATTTAAAGGGAGCAAAGTATATGAGAAAATATACTCCCGCTACTCGAGCAGCGGTAGAAAAATTTTTCTAAATGGCTCTATCTATTACTGAGCTTAAAAAAGGCACTATCTTTCAATTGGACGGCGTGCCCTATAGAGTAGTGGAATATGCCCAAAAGGTTATGGGCCGTGGTGGTTCGACAGTTAACGTTAAGATAAAAAGCCTGGTTGACGGCAAGCTTTTAGCCAAGACATTCCACGGGGGTGAACAGTTAGAGTCGGCTGACATAACTAACCACCCGGTGCAATATTTATACCAAAGCGGTGGCCAATGCCATTTCATGGACGTTGAGAATTACGAACAATTCACTCTATCGGCCGGTAACATGGAAGGCAAGGGCGGTTATTTAAAAGAAGGTGAGAGTGTCACTGCTCAGCTGTTTGAAGGTCGGGTAATCTCTATTGAGCTGCCTAAAAACGTGCCTCTTAAAGTTACTTACACCGAAGAGGTAGTCAAAGGTGATACAACCAGCGCCATTACTAAAGATGCGACACTAGAAACAGGGATTTCAATTAGGGTGCCGGCTTTTATTAAGCAAGGCGATATAATTTCGGTAGATACAACCAATGGCACATATCGTGAACGAGTCAAAGACTAAACATTATCGCTACTTCATAGCTTATCTTTTAGACGACCTAGATATTGGCGCTAAGTTTCAACCCTCAGCGCTTCACATAATAACTTTGCCGTGGTTTGCCCTGGAAACAGATGAAGGACCATTTCTAAACTGGTTCTATGATCACTTCGACAGGCTTCAAGCCTTCGATGCGGTAGTTGGCGAAAGAAAACTATTCGGGCCCAAAAAAGATGTGCCTGTGAGCATCATGGAGCCACAGCGTAAGTTCATGCAGCTGCATATGCTGGCGCTGAGCTGGTTCGGTAAACTGGGTGCCCGCTGGGCGGAGATAGATCCTTATGTCGGTAATGATTATGTGCCCCATATTGCCCAACGGCGAGGTTTTGTTTTGGAGGAAGGCCAGATTCTGCCTATATCTTCTCTGACGTTGGTTAAGGCCACCCGTCGCGAAGACCACATTCGTCAAGTGGCCGCCAAGGCCCAATTCCATGAATAAAACTAGACTTGATCAGGCACTCGTTCAAAAAGGATTGGTTAAAACCCGTAGCCAGGCTGAAAACTATATAAAACTGGGCTATGTTCAGGTCGGCGGGCAGGTGATTACCAAACCAGGGCAGAAGGTCGAGCCTAACGATTCATTAACCGTAGATTTAACAGATCAGTACGTATCACGGGCAGGGCTGAAACTAGCTAGCGCGGCTGATAAATTAGGTCTCGATCTTAAAGATAAAACAATTTTAGATGTCGGCAGCAGTACTGGTGGTTTCACTGATTACGCTCTGCGCCAGGGGGCAGGCAAAGTAATAGCTGTCGATGTCGGCACCGACCAGCTACATCACACATTGAGAGGTAATAAACGGATTGAATTGCACGAAAAAACAGACATTAGAAGCCTTAAAAAGCTTTCCGCCAAGCCAGATATTGTTTTGATTGATGTTAGCTTCATCAGCCTGCGCGAAATACTGCCTCCAGTTATTAAATTAGCTGGTCGCAAATGTCAGATAGTGGCCCTTTTAAAACCGCAGTTTGAGGCTGGCAGACAGCAAATTAACAGGGGCGTAGTTAAGAATGATCGTTTGCGTCGGCAAATCCTAAAAGACTTTGAAAATTGGGTAAAAGATTTGTTCAACATTGTTGCCAAAGCCGATAGTGAAATCGCTGGCAGTAAGGGCAATCAAGAACGATTTTACCTGTTAAAACCGCTTATCAAACATTGAAACGGAATTCTACTACGTCATCTGGCTGTATGGGGTAAGTTTTACCTTCCGTGCGGACTTTTCCGGCAGCTCGGGCGGCAGCTAAGGACCCGCCGTCTATTAAATCGGGATAACTTACCACCTGGGCAGCGATAAAACCGCGCTCAAAATCTGTGTGTATGACACCCGCAGCTTGTGGAGCAGTGGTACCCTTAGGAATGGTCCAAGCCCGCACTTCTTTTTCACCGGCTGTTAAAAAGCTTTGTAGTCCCAGTGTGTCGTAGGCCGCATGGATTAGTTGGACCAGCCCACTTTCAGATTGTCCGTAACTATTTAGTAGTTCCTGGCGGTCGGTTTCATCCAGCCCGCGCAGCTCACTTTCCAGCTTGGCGCATATAAAGACATATTTTGCGTCCGTTACCATAGCCGCTAACTCTGTCTTTTTGGCTTCATTGACCAAGGTTTTTTCATCAACATTAAAAACGTAAATTACCGGCTTGGCGGTGATTAAAAACAGATCTGATAAATATTCCAGTTCAATATCCGGGCTTTGGTTTAGCGGTTTGGCGCTATCAAGCAATTGTTTAACTGTCTTTAGATTATCTAAAGCTGGTTTAAGTTTAGGGTTAGTCTTGGTTTCCTTTTCCAAAACAGGTAGTTTTTTATCGACTGTTTGCAAATCGGCTAACATAAG
>DATESY010000038.1:0-7981 GCA_035283865.1 Saccharimonadales bacterium (SeqCode) | reverse complement strand
CGCTTCCAGGCGAAGGGTGGAGAGTCCGGGAGGATTCAAATCCAAGCACATGTTTGGGTAAACATCCAAAGCGTGGGCGGGTGGGGTGCAGTATTAACAAGTCGGATCATGAGAGCTCATTAACGAAGCTCTGTTTCGCATTCTATTGGTTGAGTTGCCTCTGGCAGCTCCTTTTTGTATTGTGGAACATTTACTGGATTAATGAACTCTTCGCTCATGTTTTCTGAGCTTTGGTAAGCACTAAGATAGCAAATCAGTTTTTTTTTGTTGTTTTAACGCTTATCAAAGCACCTGCGTAGTGGGAAGGCCAACCGCTACGCAGGCCCTATCGACCACCCTAGGAGGTGATCGGTTATGGCCAAGGAGTACAGTTTCGTGGGCCTGCTGGCCACCGTCCTGGTGGTCTCGGGTCTGGCGTTCGCGGGCAACGCGAGCGCAGCACCACCGGTTCCCAAGCCGGTGCCGGGAACGACGGGACCGAAGGTCCCAACCATCGTCGTGGAGAAGCCCAGCGATGTTCCGAAGGCGTCTCAGGCGATTCGCAAGGCATCGTCGTCCGCCAGCGGAAGTGTCCAGGTCACCGTTCTCAGCAACATCAGCGCCAAGCCGATGCCCAAGTCGGAACGCAAGCGCTGCTGGACAGACCGCGACGGGTTCTGGAACACTGCGCAGACTGCCAACGGCAGCCTGCGTAACTTCTGGGATGAGCGTCCGTCGCTCATCTGCGTCAGCAAGAAAGACGGCAAGCAGTATCGGGTGGCCTGCAGAAACAGGGTCTACTCGAAGCCGGTGTTCCAGGTCGTCAAGGGCGTCATCGTTCTGATCAACTCCTTTGGTCAGTTCAAGGAGACGATTAAGAAAACGGCGACTGCGACGGCGAAGGACTGGTGCGGGTCCGCGAAGGCTTCAGCAGAAGCGTTCGCGACCGTGTCAGGACGCACCCGCATGGAGGCGCGCGGTAACGCGCGGCTCCTGGCGAGCGTCAAAGCTTTCCTGCGTGCGGCCGTCAAGGCAAGCGCGCAGGTTAGCTGTGGACCGCAACCTGTTCCGCCGGCGGTCAACTTCACGACACTTGCGTTCGTGAAGAAGGTGTGGAACGCCTCGGGGCAGCCGACCACGGTGTCGGGGACGTTCCCGGTTACGATCTTCGTGCCGGGTTCGACTCTTCGTATCGGTGTGCCGGGTACTGGCGAGAAGGTCGTCCTGCGCGACAGCGCGGGCAACGCCTTCCGCTTCGGCGCGAACGCCCTGGTCCGGGCGTGCGAGGACGAGGTTGTTCTCGCGAACTGGATCATTCTCGTAGCACGGTGCTACGAGGTCACGACTTCGTCAAGCGGCGGCGAAATCGTGTTCATCTTCAAGAACCAGGCGCGGCCAACGCCTCCGCCCCCGGTGACGCCGCAGCAGCCGACACCGACTCCTCCGTGCGACAAGTGCGGGGAGCAGGTGCCACCAACGCCAGTGCCTACACAAGGACCGCTGGCCCCGCCGACACCGCCCGGCCAGTCCTCGGCACCGCCTGGTGGTAACACCAGTCAGTGCCAGGACCCGAACTACACGGCGTCCTGTCAGTCGCCTCCTCCGTAGGCGACGACTGACAGCAGGGGAGGGCGGCGTGAGCCGCCCTCCCCACCCCTTCGAGCGAAGGGTTCTGGTGCTACAAGCATCATCCAGCATCAGAAGAGAGGTAGTGATTTCGCGTACATCGCGATCTAACACACCTCTCTTCTCTCAATGACTTCTCATGATCCGACTTTTATGAATGCACTAACCTGCTTTTCAGAAGCAGAGCGGACATTAACAACTAGCGCACTTCGGCAATCAAATGTGTAAGTCTATAGTCAGTAATAGCCTAGCGTTAATGTTGCTCATGGAAGAATCAATACTAATAGTTCTTAAGTAAAGGAAAGGAGAGTTTATGCGTAATTTTGCAATCAAGCGTGGACTTTTGGTTCTAGCTTTTGTGGCTAGCATTTTATTTCCAGCCGGCGTAAATGCCTTTTACAGCCCGGCTGATCGCCCTACATTTACATGGGAAAATGCTGCCTCTTACGTTACGTTCAACTCTATAACAAACAACCCAGTGGCTGGTGACGAGCGTCCGTTCCTGGATGGTAAAGTTACCACAGCCTCTGGCAACAATGTCGATAAAATCAATGTCAAAAACAGCGACGAAGTAGTTCTTCGCGTTTACTTCCACAACAACGCTAAGGCTAGTCTTAACTTAGTTTCTACTAATACCAAAGTTAAGATCTTACTGCCTAAAACTCCAAAAACAGCTACCTACGCTGCTGGTTACATTACATCAGATAATGCTAACCCGCGCGTCGTAGCTGATACGGTTGACTTTACAGGTGACCGACCGTTCAACTTGGAGTACGTTCCTGGTTCTGCCCGCATTACTACTAACGCTCTGAGCAATGTTGCTCTTAGCGACAGCATTGTAACTGATACTGGTGCATTGATTGGCTACAATAGCCTCAATGGCCAAGTACCGGGCTGCGCCAACTTTAGTGGTTGGGTTACGATTAGGGCTCTTGTAAAAATGGAAGCCCCTCCAACTCCACCCACACCTCCAACACCTACGCCAAGTCCTAAAGCCCCTGAAGCCCCTCGACAGCTTCCTGATACCGGTCCTGCTGGTGTAATTGGTCTGTTCGCCGGAGTTAGCGCGCTTGCTGGTGCTGGCCACTATATTGTGGCTCGCCGACGCGGCTAAATAAAACAAACATAACTTTGCAGAGGAGCCGTAATGACTCCTCTTGCAAGGACTGGTCTTGCTCTAGGCAAGGTCAGTCCTTGCAAGAACTTGTGTATAAACACTAGTCAAAAGACTAAAAATATGCTAGCGTTTAAACAGAGCAATCGTGACTGACCGCTCTTCTTCCAAAACAAAAACTAGATAAACTCGGGAAGCCTCAGGAATTCACAGAAGGTGCCTGAGGTTTTTTGATGTCAAAATGCTAAAATAGCTCTGTTATGAGCCTATCTGGCGACCCCATCGTCTAGTGGCCTAGGACACCAGGTTTTCATCCTGGCAACAGGGGTTCGATTCCCCTTGGGGTCACCAAATATGCTTAAACACAAGAGTAAAATTAACAGCGTCAATGAGCTGGCTAAGTTACTGCCCAAACACAGCTATGCCCGAAGCGGCAAACCAATGGAGCCGATTAACCTGGTAGTTATTGGCAATAAGAGGTACCTATTCAGCCACTTTAAAAAACATGGCTGGTATCGAGCTGATAAAATCGGAGCAATTAGTTTATCAAAAGCTTTGGTGGCGGCTGTTTTCGATCGTAGCTATAAAAGGGGCCCAATTGCTGGTAGCTATATCGCCGGACATCATTTTACATTAGCTTTTGAGAAGCCGACTAGAGCTGATACTTTCCGTCGCCGCCATCACCTGCGCCTGTGGCGTACGCCATACAAGATCAGGGGCCGTAGGGTTTGGGCTGGGACCGTTAGCTATGAAAGAGCTGCCGGACTGGATAAGACCGCTCTGTTACCAACTCACCATATAGCCCCAACCCTAAGCTGGGAAGAAAACTTCTTAGCTGAGTCATTCGGTATAAACCGTCCCCGTCACCTAACCCTGGATCAACCATATAAAGGACAGTTAAATAACGGCGACACCTATGAATACGACGGCAAGGCTCTGGTACTAGATCTTAGCGGGCTCGAGCTCTAGTTTGAGCTAACCGCCTTTTAACATGGCAGTGAAAAGTCCGTAAATAGAATACTAAGAAGATAATTCCCAGAAGACTGGAAATCACCAGACTGTATTTCTCGTATTGGGGAGCGTCCCAGATATGAGCAAACTCGGTAAAGATATTTCGAATATCGTGTAACTGTAGATAATCGCGTAGGCTATGCTGAAAGAAGAAAATAGTCAGACCCAGAAGAGTCCAGCGCAGTAGTTTAATGTGGTGTTTTTTGATTTTAAAAATAATACGTTTATGGTAACAACTTTAAGTCGGACACGCTATACTTTAACTTAAGATGACAAACAGGGTGGGATTTAAGACCGTCAAAGATATAAAACTGGCTGGCAGACGGGTACTGCTACGGACTGACTACAATGTTCCCATTACTGATGCTAAAGTTGTTGATGACTACCGTATCCAAAGATCTCTACCGACCATTAAGTACATCTTAGAGCAAAAGCCAGAAGCCTTGATTATCGTCTCCCACTTGGGGAGACCAGAAGGCAAACCCAATCCAGACTTTAGCCTGCTACCGGTTGTTAAGAAATTAAGCCAATTACTAGATCGTCCAGTAGGCTTTGGTCTGGACTGTATTGGCAAGCAAGCCCAGAGCGTGGCTGCTAAAGCCAGGCTCGGCAGCATAACGTTGCTGGAAAATCTGCGTTTTCACGATGGTGAAGAAGCTAACGATCCGGTCTTTGCTAAAGCAATAGTGGAAGCCACTGCTGCCGATATTTTTGTCCAAGACGGTTTTGGCGTAGTCCACCGGGCCCATGCCAGCACTTCCGCTATCACTAAACTTTTGCCATCAGTCGCCGGCCTACTGCTGGAAAATGAAGTTGAGGTTATTCAAAGAGCCATGAAGGAGCCCCAGCGGCCGTTTGTGGCAGTGGTTGGCGGGGCTAAGATCAGTGACAAGATTGAGGTGCTTAATAAGTTTATCGATGTGACTGACGCCGTGGCTATTGGCGGAGCGCTAGCTAATAATTTCCTGCTCGCCGAAGGTCTAAAAGTTGGTAAGAGCCTGGTCGAGAAGGATCTGCTGCATGAGACTGAAGCGATTTTACGTAAAGCCAGAGCTGAAGAGAGGCGCCGAGACTTTAACTTCTTTATTCCGCTTGACGCCGTGGTAGCCAAATCTATTGATGGCCGGCTATCTACCCGCCTGGTTGATCTAACCAGTCACTCATTAGCAGATATTGAAGCTTATCCCAAAAAACCATCTTATGACTCCCATACAGTTGCCGCAGACGAGTTAATTTTGGATATTGGTCCCATCAGTGCTGCGGCTATCGCTGGCGCCGTAAAGCTGGCCAAAACCGTTATTTGGGGCGGCACCCTTGGTATCACCGAGACCAAAGGTATTGCCGGTGCCCAGGCGCCTTTTGCCCATGGCACAAGCATGGTAGTTGAAGCCATGATAGGCGCCTCTAACAGCCATAAGAATAAGCCTTATACGATTGTCGGTGGCGGTGATACCGTAGCTTATGTTGAGGCTGAAGGTTTAGCCTCCGACTTTAATCACGTTTCTACTGGCGGCAGCGCCAGCTTGGAGCTAATGGCTGGCAAACCCCTACCCGGTATCGAGGCACTTTCAGGATAAGCGCTAGCCGCAACTCGGGCCTTTCATGTACAATAAGCGTAAGGTTTATAACAAGGGTGGAATGCGCAAACTTTTGATTGTCGGAAACTGGAAGATGCACCTCAATGCCGCTCAAGCGAGCTTATTGGTGCATCGCCTATCTGAACGGATTAAAATTCACCGTGACATTGAGGTGGTTTTAGCTCCCAGCCTGCTGGTGCTACAGCCGCTGAGTACCCAGATTGACCGGCGTAAATTCCGTCTGGCCAGCCAGAATGCCTATTTCCACGATGAAGGGGCCTTTACCGGTGAAGTTAGCTTCACCATGCTGCGTGAACTGGTACATTATGGCATTATTGGCCATAGTGAACGCCGCCGGCTTTTTCATGAAGATTTAGATATGATCCGCGACAAAGTGGCAGCGGCCATTAGAAATGACATTACACCTTTGCTGTGTGTTGGTGAAACCAAGCACGAACGCGATGAAGGCGAGACTAAACAAGTCCTGCACGACCAGTTAATGACAGCCCTGTCTAACTTAACGGCCCACGAGGTCGGTAAGCTGGTTATTGTCTATGAACCGGTCTGGGCCATCGGGCAGGTGTCTGCCAAACCCGGTGACGTTGAAGACGCTATAGCCTATATCCGCCGCTACATTGAGGATGTTTTCAATGAATCGGCGGCCAAAGCTGTTCGGGTACTTTATGGCGGCGATGTCGAGCCGGAAGTCATACACGGCTTACTGGCTGTTAAGGGAGTTGATGGCTTTTTAGTCGGGCATGGCAGTTTGAACTATCAAACCTTTAGCGATATAGTAGAGGCAGCACACCGCTGGCAACGTAACCATGAACCAGGCGAGGAGGCATAAAACATGGACCGCAAAGATGGGCCGACAGTCTTTGATATAAATAAGCCAAACACCTATGGGGCGACTCCTTCAGCCCGCCCTGTTATCACCGGCCACCAACCAACCATGCCCGATCCCATGGTTACGGCTAATGATACACCGTCAGAGGGGTCAAAGATCAAAGTTAAGGTCGGGAAAGATAAAGATAATCTAAACCGGGATGAACTGGCCAGCTCACTGTTTCCGCAGGTTAAGGAAGTTGATGAATCATCGGTTATGGAAGGCGAGCCTTCACTATCGCCGGCCTTCAAACCAGACGGCGATGGTCTGGCGGCTGCCCAGACGGCTACTTATATGCCAGTATCTGACTTAACAGGTATTAGCCAAACCACTTCTACACCTCCGTCAAAACCAGTGGCTAATCAAATTAGTGATGAGCAAGTAACAACGGAGCCCAAGCCCAGTGTTTTTGGCAGCAGCAGCCACACGCCGATAGACAACGGCCAACCGTCAAAGCCTAAGAAATCACGGGCCAAAGGCTGGCTATGGCTGCTTTTGATACTAGCTCTTTTAACTGGTACTTACGCTGCCATCGACAAGGGCCTGATTTTAGACAGTGTGAATCTGCCTTATCATATTTTCGCTCAGGATAAAGCAACCTCTACGAAAACGACCGATACAGCTGGCACCACCACTCAAGCAACAACACCTTCCGGCTTTAGCGCTACCAAATTAGTGGAAGCCGGCTTGGCATTCTCATATCCCAGCAGCTGGGGCGCGCCCTCGGCCACGACCGATCTTGGTTTCGCCAAACGCTCAGCCTCCGCTACGCCAGACGCTAACTACGCCTTTGTGGTTAATTTTCCGGATAACAAAGATGTCCAAATAGTTATAACCTCGGGTAAGTTCTTGCCCCCGGCCCGGACTACTCTTTATTACGATTATCTAGGTTGGTGCGTCGGCACGGCTGATGCTAAATACTACGCCGGTGCGCTGCGCTTTAGCACCGATGCCGATAAAAATGATACGCCTTCAACCATTACCTGTGACCAGGGACCGCTCAATAATGTCGCTAAATTGGACAGCGACACCATTGTCCAGACTAACGTTAAAAATACCGACGGTGCCCCCTTGGGCGACATCTACACCAAAAACCTCAAAAACAACAATTACGTAGTTGTGCGGGTCAAAGACGGCACCATGAAATACGGCGACCAGATAAAAACCCTGCTGGGTACCTTCGAAAACATCTCTAAGCAATAACCTGTCAAGAATATCTTCTTTGTTACAATTAGAGGATGTCTAAAGGTGTAAAGGGTGTTGAGGTGTTACTGGTTGGCTTAAACGCTGAACAGGCCCGGGCGGTTAAAACCACCGAGGGTCCGCTGCTGATATTAGCCGGTGCCGGCAGCGGAAAAACCAAAACCTTAACTCACCGCATTGCCTATATTTTAGCCACCAACCGGGCCACCGCCCATAATATTTTAGCGGTAACTTTCACGAACAAAGCGGCCGGTGAAATGCGCCATCGCATTACCGAACTGCTTGGCGGCAGCCGCGGTAACCGCAACCTGCTGCCGTTTATGGGCACCTTTCACGCTATTTGCGTGCGCGTACTGCGCCGTGATGGCGAATATATCGGTGTTCCCAGGAACTTTGTTATCTGGGACGAAGTTGACCGGCTAGCAGCCATCAAACAGGTGGCTCGAAAACTAAATATTGATGAGAAGAAGTTCCCGCCACGGCTATTGGCAGCTATGATCTCCGGGGCCAAGAACGAAATGGTCACAGCGGTAGAATATGCCGATATAGCTGGCAGCCCAGCTGAACTAACCGCTGCCAAGGTTT
>DATESY010000037.1:0-3144 GCA_035283865.1 Saccharimonadales bacterium (SeqCode) | reverse complement strand
GAGGTGTGGAGTATAGCTGGACGCCTTTATCGTCTTTAAACTCACTGAGCATTGACTCCAGCCCGCTCATGGCATTTACCTGTTTTCGTTTGAAGGCGGTTATCATCTGCTGGTCGTCAGTGAAGGTAATAAGATTAAAGCCATCTAGTTTAGGCCGCCCGCCGGCGTATTTATCAAAGGCGGCCAGGCTAAGGCGTTGCTGGCGGTCGGTGGTCGGAGTGCCCAAGATCTCTACAAACTTCCATTCAAAGGGACCGGACCCAACCGGTGAAGAGTTAAACTGGGAACTGCGCAGACTGGGGGGCGGAATGTCTTTCAGTAAATGGTACGGAATAATACCGGCTGTCAGTGAATGCGGAAAGGCCGCCAGCGGGTTTGGCAGGTCAAAATTAACGGTCAGCTCACCCTCTTGGGTAATGGTAATGTCTTTCCAGGCGTTATACAGCGATGACTGGGCTTCAATGTTTTTTATGGTATTAAAGGTAAAGGCAACATCAGTAGCGGTTAGCGGCTGGCCGTCATGCCAGGTCAGGTTTGGCTTTAGATTAACGCTGTAGTGGGTTGGGGCCGGACCCAAAACCCAGTCTTGGGCCAAATCACCGACCAAGTTGTTATCGTTATCGTATTTTAAAAGCCCGGCAAATACTAAACGGCTGATGGCCCTATCCGGCGCGCTAGCAGCATATAGCGGGTTGGCATTAGTGAAGGTACCAACAATACCCTCGCTATAGATGCCGCCCGGCACCGGTTGTAGCGATTGGTAGTAAGCTGACAGGCTGCGTTGCTGGAAGAAAGTGGCTAGGATCAAAATGATAAACAAACCCGTCCAAAGCAGTACAAAGCGACGGACTGACAGCAGGCGGTCAAAACGCCGCAGCAACAGTCTTTCTATCTGTTGGTCAGCTTGCTGGCCCAGTTCAACACTACGACGGCGGCTCTTTCTAAGACCCCTTCTAAAACGTCTCTTGGTTGTTGCACTATCCACCATCGGCTCTACGTTTCATAATGGCTTAATACTACTGGGCGACTATAGTTATTAAGATGCTGGCGGCAAATATGAAAACTAAAATGATGGTCAGCTGATGAATAGTTTTATCCGAGCCGCGCCTAATAGTGTTAACTTCGCCACTACCGCCCAGGCCAGCGCCCAGTGATGCCCCACGGGTCTGGATCAGGATCAGCAAGATCAGCAGCAGTACCGAGCCGATAGTAATGTAATTCCAGATATTCATGCGTCCTCCAAAATCTTACTTACCAAGAAGTTAACTAGCCCTACAATTATACCAGCCACAATGGCCACACCCAGGTTCTTGACATACAGCGGGTGGTACAGCCAGCTGGCGATCAGGATCAAAAAGCCGTTAAGCACCAGCATAAACAAGCCCAGACTAAATATGATGGCCGGAAAAGACAAAATAACTAAGATCGGCTTAAGGGCCATGTTGACCAGGGCTAAAAACAGCCCGGCACCAACTATCGTTACCAAGCCTTCACCGACGCTTAGTCGGCCGGGGCCCAGCAAACTGGCAGCCACCCAAAGGCCCAAAGCCGAAACCAACCAACGGATACTAAATCTAACTAGGAAGTGCTGCATTAATAGGTTAATTATATCAATCTTTCAGGGCTTGCAGGTATTTTGACAGTGCCTGGCTGGTTTTAGCGCCCAATAGTTTTTGTAGCTCAGCAGTATCAGCTGCTGCTACGCCGCGCATGGAACCGAATTGCCTGATTAATTTCTTGCGCGTCAGGGGTCCGATACCAGGAACGTCGTCAAGCAAGCTGGCAGTCTGGCGCCTGGAACGGAGCGTGCTATGGTAGCTGACGGCAAAACGGTGTGACTCATCACGGATACGCTGCAATAGCTTAACTAAGTGGGAACTGTGGGACAATGTAAAAACTTCAAAAGTCCCATCCTTGGGAACAACGATATCTTCAAAGCGTTTAGCCAGGCCAATTACCGGAATCTTCTCAAAGCCGCTCCGGCGCAGGGCGGCTCTAGCCGCGCTTAGCTGACCCTTACCGCCGTCTATTAAAAGTAGGTCCGGCAGTCCCCATTTCTTAACATTCTCGGCTCGGAAGCGTCGCATGATTGCTTCATGCATATGGGCAAAATCGTTATTACCGGCAACCCGCATCTTAAACTTACGATAATCGGTCTTAGCTGGCACGCCGTTTATAAAGACCACCATGGCAGCGACGTTATCGCTACCTTGTATATGGCTAATATCAAAGCCCTCGATTCGCCGTGGGGGTGAAGCCAGATTGAGCAGTTTGGCCAGTTCAACCAGTGCCTGGTCTTTGCTGGCATCCATCAGTTCACGGTCAGAAAATAGGACCTGACGGTTTAGCTCTTTAAGTGAGGAGAGCTGGTTGCGCAAGGTAGCGGCTTTCTCAAAGTCCTTAGCCTTAGCCGCTTTCTTCATTTGACTTTCAATGGAGCGCACCAAAGCCACCCGCTCACCCCTAAGGTACTGCATCAGTTTCCGCAGGTTAGCCCGGTAAGCCCCCAGGCTTGTCCGGCCTTCTTCCAGTCCCGGATCAAGACCCAGGTGGTAATGTAGGCTGGCTCGTTTGCGGCCACCGCTTCTGCCACTGGCGTAAGGAAAGGCCCGGCGTAAATAGCGCAGGGCTTTTTTAAGCGCCAAACCGTTAACGTAAGGGCCGAAGTATTGAGCACCGTTATCTAAGGGTCGACGGATAAAAGTTACAGTTGGGTAGTCGCTTTTGTAATCGATGCGTACGTAAAGCAGTGATTTATCGTCACGCAGTAAAATGTTATATGGCGGCATATAGCGCCGGACCATTTCAGCTTCTAGAAATAGAGCGTCGACTTCGGTTTCAACTTCGATCCAGTCAACACCGGCAATCTCATTGACCAAAAGATTCGTTTTAGGGTCACGGTAGCGACTGGCCTGGAAATACTGCCGTACACGGTTACGTAGATTGGCGGCTTTGCCAATATAAATAATTTCCCCGGCTTTATTTTTATGGAAATAAATACCGGGTGTTAGCGGCAGTTTCTGTAGTTTCTTCTCCAGCTGGCTCATCACAATCTATTTTACCTTCTAAGACTAAGTTGATGTAAAAGTTGCTACTGCGTGTTTAAAGTGTTAATATTTAGGAAATATTAATTAACAGGGAGAA
>DATESY010000036.1:0-5951 GCA_035283865.1 Saccharimonadales bacterium (SeqCode) | reverse complement strand
TTACCAGTAACTTTAATCTCGGCCAGGCTCAAGCCGGGCGGTACGGCCGCAGTTGGTGGACTAGCAGCTAAAACCCTCGGGCTTATACCCCCTATAAGCATAAGAAATATAACTAGAACACATTTCTTCATTAGCATCAATTATTAATGCCGGCTTGGAGATATGCAAGCACCAGCGTTTTGGAGTTATACTAAAGACATGCTGCTGCTGAGCAAGAGTTTATACAACCGGCCGGTCATGAGCCTTCGAGTTGGCCGGCCAATAGCCGTGGCCGTTGAGCCAATTATTAACCCCCACAACCTGAAAATCCTGGGTTGGTGGTGCAAAACACCGGGTGCTACTAAACAGCAGGTTCTGTTAAGCGAAGACGTCCGTGAAGTTATGCCGGATGGTTTAGCGATTAATGACGTTGATGCTCTGAGCCACACCGATGATCTGGTGCGGCATAATGTAATTCTGGGTCTGCACTTCCAGTTAATAGATAAAAAGGTTAAAACCAAGCGCAGCAAACTAGGTAAGGTCAGTGACTTTGCCTACGATAACCAAGCCATGCTGATCCAGAAACTGTATGTTGCCCGGCCGCTAACTAAGCTCCTGGCTTCTGAAGATACCTTGATTATTGACCGTAACCAGATAATCGAAGTCACTGACCGCTATATCCTGGTCCGAGACGCCGATGTCAAAGTTACTGAAGAAGAGCTGGCACCGGCTATTGAAGCCCTACCAGCCGCTTAGTCTTCTTGTGTATTAAGGGCCAAAGCTTCTTTCACCTGGCTATAACTGAAGCCTTGGCTAACTAGATAGCTAGCCAGTTTTTTAGGGTCGTTTTTGTAGCGGCTGGTATCACTCTTCTTAGCTATCAGTATTTTGAGCCTTTGCACTTCACCCTCGCCTCCAGCGGCCATCAGCTCATCGATCATTTCCCGCTCTAAACCCTTTTTAAATAACTCAGACCGTAGGGCCCGGTTGCTTTTACCCTGGCGTTTTTGCAGGTCAATTAGCCACTCACCGAATTTGTATTCATTGAGGTAGTTTTTCTCTATGAACTCCTGGATGAAAGCTTTGGTCAACTCAGGATCAGCTTTTTTGCGGTAAAGATAATCTTTAAATTCACGAATAGAGTGTGGCCGGTTAAGTAACCACTCCAAGGAGCGGGCGCGTAGTTTGCCGTCGTCGGAAAGCTTCTTAAAACGCTTGACGTCTGCCTGGCTAAGTTCCTCATCTTTTTTTAGCTTTTGGCTAACCAGTTCATCCAGGCTCAGTGAGAAACTATACCTGTCATCGACAAATACACTAACTCGCTCGGGGTTTTTAACTTGGGCTTTGATGACTGTAATTTTCATTAGTAATGATAGCGGCAAGCTATGATGCGGATTGCATCATCGCTTATTTCATACACCAAGCGGTGCTCATCATTAATTCTCCGAGACCAAGCACCAGCTAGTTCATATTTTAGCGGCTCGGGTTTACCCAGGCCCACGAAAGGTGAGCGTTTAATATCTTTAATAAGTTGGTTAATTTTTTTCTGGTTTTGTTTATCGTGCGCCTGCCAGTATAAATAATCTTCCCACGCTAAATCGTCGAAGATAAGGTGCCTGGTTTTCACGTTTCAGTCAGTTGGCGAGCTTGTCCCTTACCAGCTCTAAGGTCAGCCAGCGACTGTAAAAGCCTTTCACGATTAGCTGGGCTACTTAACAAATACTCTGTCTCAGCAATGGAATTATATTGATCAAGCGGAATAGCGACGATGGTCTGGCCGTCACTGCGGGTAATTAGCAGTGCATCCTGGTCATCAATGACCTGGTCAAAGTATTTTTTTGTATCTTTGCGGAAATCTGAAATTGATGTTACCTTCATCGTACTTCTCCTTGTACTTAATATTATACACGAAATAGTACGCGACTCAATTATATTAAGGTGAATATTTACCGAAGGTTAAGAATAATGGCACCCATGGCCAAAAACCAAGCTAGTTCTACCAAAGCGCCGTTAGTAGTATGGGACCACTGCATTTTTAAATGCAGGTTCGAGAAAAAGTCATAGTTTGGTTTTTGTCTTTTGATATGCTCACGGTAAAGACGATAATAGGCCCAGACAAGATCCGGACTAGCTGCTGCAATCATACAACCCCAAATTAACCATTTGTGAGCTGGAAACAATAAAGCCAGCACAACCATTAAAACTAGAGACAGGCAAAAATCAGCTAACAACGATAGGTTGAACTTGGTGGTAAAAAAAGAGCCACTTTTTTCAGGCTCACGATTAACACCGTAGTTCCAGTGCGGGATAAGGTCCTGCAGATAGTGACTAATAAAGCTTAAGGGTATGGCAACAGACGGGTTTTTTACGGTCAGCGCAAGGACTGCGCCGGTCATGCCATGGTTAAGGCCTATCATTTAATTTTTCCAGATGAGACCAATAAGAATAATAGCGATAACGATTTCGATAAATATCCCCCATGGTCTTTCGCACCATTCTATTTGACGATGAAATTTCCTATGCAGTTTATTGATAATAAATTGTGAGGGATCTTTGTGTTTTCGCTCAATGCCAAAATAATTATATAGGCCTAGGAGATCAGGCGACAAAGCAACTATTCCAGCGACATAGACTAGCCAGCCTTCACCCGCCACAGCCCAGAGCAAAAGCATCAATCCTACAATATCCAACAAGATAACTATATATGTAAGTTTATGTTTAAATGCTTCACCATAGCCTCTGTTACCTTCATAACCGAAGTGAGGAAATGCATCGAGCACAAAATGTGACAAAAATGCCAGTGGTAAAGCAAGAATAGGCTTATTAACTACCAGAGCGATTAGCGCACCAGCTGCCGCATGATTCGTAGCTGTCATTACTGCTCAATGATACCAAACTAGACAAGCACACCGGCTGTTGGAGAAATCTGAAGCTTGCCTATTAAGTCGGAGTCTTTTCTGTCCTCAAATTCAACAAGACCTTGTTCCATTCCGTAATAAAAATTGTCTGCAAATTCAGCCAGCTCTTCCGGATTAATTGATAGGCGTTCAAGTTCTTCAATACTCTCGGGTGCAATACCTCCAAGTGAATTAAAGCTCGAGTCATAACCCAGCCACCACATAGTTGATGGCATATCGCCTGATTGGGCAAACGCTAGAGCAACGTTCTTAGGCAATACAATGTATCCGGAAGGTTGCTGTATGCCACTTTCTAAATTTGTTCTATAAAGGGTATCGTCAATCAGGATCGGTACCGGTAGCTGGTCCATTTTAAGTAACATGTCATAGGGCACAAAACCCCGTCTGCCAGTAAAAAGACCGGTGCGGCTAATGGCTGATAGTTGAAGGCGTTCATGTTCTACGCCTCTCTCGGCTGATGCTGCTGAGGATCCGCTTGCCATCTTACTCAACTTTTTCGGCAGCGGCGCGAGTCTGTTCAGTGATCTTTTCAAAAACTTTGGGATTTTCTCTCAAGTATTTCTTAGCCGCTTCACGGCCTTGGGCAATCTTTTCGCCTTTGTATTCGTACCACGCGCCGCTTTTTACTACTACTTCGTGGGCAGCAGCCAGATCCAGTACATCACCTTCCTTGCTGATACCCTCGTTGTACATAATGTCAAATTCAGCTTCACGGAAAGGCGGCGCGACTTTGTTTTTGACAACTTTCACTCTTACATGGCTGCCAATGACCTCCTCGGCTGTCTTGATTTGGGCAATGCGGCGGATGTCCATACGGACACTGGAATAAAACTTCAGGGCCATGCCACCGGTAGTGGTCTCAGGGTTACCAAACATGATGCCAATTTTCATGCGTAGTTGGTTAACGAATACAACTGTGCATTTGGTGCGGCTAATAACGCCAGTCAGTTTACGCAAGGCTTGGCTCATTAACCTGGCCTGCAGACCCATATGGGCATCACCCATATCTCCCTCAATCTCAGCTTGAGGCACTAAGGCGGCCACTGAATCCACCACGATAATATCCACAGCATTAGACCGGACTAATGTTTCAACAACCTCTAATGCCTGTTCACCACTATCTGGTTGGGATAGCAATAAGTTATCCGTATCCACGCCGATACGTTTGGCGTAAGGCGGATCTAGGGCATGTTCGGCGTCAACATAAGCCGCCGTACCACCGGCTTTTTGAACTTCGGCCACGATATGCAAACAAACAGTCGTTTTGCCAGAAGCCTCCGGACCGTAAATCTCAATAACCCGGCCTTTGGGGATACCGCCGCCAAGGGCTATGTCTAAGCTCAAAGCACCGGTTGGAATAGTTTCAACATTTACTTTATGGGCATCACCCAGGCGCATAATTGAGCCTGTGCCAAACTGTTTTTCAATAGTATCAACTGCCAGTTTTAGGGCTTGAGCCTTACCACTGCTTGGTTTAGCTGAATCGTCTTTAGTCTTTGGCTTAGTTTTATCTGCCATATTTCTCCTTAACCTCTTTTGAGTATAAGTATAGCAAGCAGGTGGCTCAGCAAAAGTGCTGGTGTTAATAATTAATCATTGACACCTTGGCGGCGTGACCCATTACGCTTATACTAAAACTCATGCGGATTAATGATGCGCTAGTTTTGGATATGCTACGGACCAACAACAAGGTCAACGAAGAGCAGATCAAGAATTTACTGGATGCCCAGCGGACGGATAAAAAACCGCTCCAAGACATTGTCATTGCCAGCAATATCATTACCGAGAAGGAGCTGACCCAGGAATACGCGGCGCGGACAGAAGTGCCGTTTGTGGAAATCGTCCCCAAAAACCTGCGCAAAGACGTGCTGAAGCTGATCCCGGAACATATTGCCAGGCAATATAACGTGGTCTTGTTCGATGTCCGTGAGGACGGCAGCAAGCTGCTGGCCATGGAAGACCCTGACGATGTCCAGGCCCTGAACTTTTTACAAAAGCAGCTAGGTACCAACATCCGGGTTTATGTAGCAACTCCCAGTAACATCTTGGCTGCTTTGGACCAATACCGCGGCAGTATTAGCACTGAGCTGACCCAGGTGATTGCCAGCGACAGCGCCGGCGCAGCAGCCGAAGAGGAAGAAAAGGTTAGCGAAGAAGACCTGGCCGAAGACAGCCCGATTGCCAAAACTGTCAACTTGATCATTGAAGATGCCATTAAGCAGGGCGCCAGCGATATACATATTGAACCGCGCGAAGAAAACGTATCTGTTCGTTACCGAGTCGATGGCCAGCTACGGGAGATCAACAAGATGCCCAAAAAGATGCTGCTAGCCCTAGTTAGCCGTATTAAGATTTTATCTAACCTGAAAATTGACGAACGCCGGGCGCCACAGGATGGCCGCTTTAAGATCAATTCCGGCAGCGGCCAATATGCTTTGCGTGTTAGTACCCTGCCGATAGTCGAAGGCGAAAAGGTCGTTATGCGTATCTTAAACGAATCAAGTAAGGCCTCGGCTCTTGAAGAATTGGGACTTTGGGGCATTAGTTTAGAGCGATTAGAACACGCCCTGACCCGCCCCCACGGCATGATACTCTTCACCGGCCCGACCGGCTCAGGCAAAAGCACCAGTCTTTTCAGCATTCTTTCCCGGCTCAACCAACCGACTGTTAACATCAGCACTGTTGAAGATCCGGTGGAGTACAAAATCCCTGGCGTTAACCAGGTACAGGTTAATCCAATGGCCGGCATGACCTTTGCTAACGGTTTAAGGGCTCTGCTGCGTCAAGACCCGAATATTATCATGGTTGGTGAGATCCGCGACAGCGAAACAGCTAATCTGGCTGTCCAGGCAGCTCTGACCGGGCATTTAGTCTTTAGCACCCTGCACACCAACAATGCCGCCACCTGCCTGCCGCGTCTGCTAGATATGGGCATTGAGCCCTTTTTGATCGCTTCCACCGTCCGGGCCGTAGTCGCCCAACGTCTGGTGCGTAGGTTGGTGCCGGAAAGTTCCGAAACTTACAAACCTGATGAAGCAATGATTAAGCGCATTG
>DATESY010000035.1:0-3864 GCA_035283865.1 Saccharimonadales bacterium (SeqCode) | reverse complement strand
AGTAACTGGTGGTAAGGTTATTAGGCCGCTATTTTACGCCTTTGTTGATCCTAACCGCCTGCGTGAAGTCCTGCAGAACCTGATCGACAATGCTATTAAATATACGCCACAGGGGACTATTACCATCTCCCTGACTGGGGATAACAGCACCGTCCAGCTACAGGTCAGCGATACCGGCGGCGGTATACCCGAAGAAGATATTCCGCACTTGTTTCAGAAATTTTACCGGGTTGATAGTTCTATGACCAGGAGCATAGGTGGCACCGGTTTGGGGCTATATATTAGCCGCAAGCTTATTGAAATGTATAACGGTCACATTTGGGTGGAAAGCCAGTTGGGCAAGGGCAGTACCTTCTTTATTAACCTGCCCAGGTTAAGTGTTGAACAAGCCCTGTCGATGCAGAAAAACCAGGCTAATGTAGTTAGCCCGCTGGAGGTCCATTAAAAAATAGTTGTTAAAATGAAGCATAAGCGTATAAAATTAGGACAAATATGACAAAAGTATTGTTAGTTGAAGACGATAACAACCTGCGTGAGATATTTGAGATGCGCCTGCAGGCCGAGGGCTACCAGACCCTGACCGCCAGCGACGGCGAAGAAGCCCTGGTCGTAGCCTTAAAAGAAAAGCCTGAGCTCATCATAGCTGACATCATGATGCCTAAAATGAGCGGTTTTGAGATGCTAGAGACCCTGCGGGCGGCGCCAGATACTAATAATATTAAAGTGGTCATGATGACCGCCCTGGGCCAGGCTGAAGACCAGGCTCGCGGTGAAAAACTAGGCGTGGTAAAATACCTAGTGAAATCTCAAGTCACACTCGAAGATTTCGTTCGTGTTGTCAAAGAAGTCGTGCCACCCGGTGAGGGTGCACCTAAATCCGCGGCAACCGACGATAAAGCAACTAGTAATAAAGAAAGCGAGCAAGATATGCCCCCAGCAGACACCAACCCAACACCAACTAATGACACACCGGCCCCAGCCGACGCTAACCCAGTTAGCGATGCACCAGCCAATGAGGGTCAACAAAGCACAGCCGCTGCCCAGGATGCGCTTAACAGCCAAGTCAACGACTTTGCTAGCGCACCAGCAGCTCCAGCCGACCCGGCACCAGCTGGTGACGATGTACCAGTTGAGCCAGTTCCTGGCCCAGACGCTCCGGCTCCGACACCTCCCACCGAAGGCCCATCGACGCCGACACCTCCAGGTGGAATGTAATCACTAGAACGATTAGAAGAAGCGCGCTCCAAAAGGGCGCGTTTTTTGATATAAGCACGTATAATACTCCTTCGATGACTAAAGCTGTTCCCATAGTTGCCATAGTTGGCCGGGCCAATGTTGGCAAGTCCAGCCTGTTTAACGCCGTAGTTGGGCGCAGGGAGGCTATTGTCGCCAAAGAGCCCGGTACTACAAGAGATAGTGTCACGGCTAAAGCTACTTACGAAGGCAAGGACTTCTGGTTGGTAGATACAGCCGGCTTAAAAAGCGCTGAAGATCAATTTGAACTATCTATTCAGGATCAAATAAGTGAAGCCTCGTCCAGTGCCGACTTAATCCTGACGGTGGTCGAAGCTGATGTACCACCGACCCAGGAGGACAGGCAGGTAGCCACTATGGCCCTGAAAAGTAAAAAAACGGTGCTGTTGGTTGTTAATAAGATCGACAAAAACCAAAAGGGCGATCTTAGCAGCTGGCAGACCCTGGGAATTAAGCAGATCCTGCCTACCAGCGTCAGCCAAAAGAAGGGAATTGAAGAGCTGGTAAGTTCAGTAGCCAAACAACTGCCCAGAGCTAAGATAAGAACTGACGATAACCGCATCCGTGTCGCTCTCTTGGGACGGCCCAATGTCGGTAAGTCTTCACTATTCAACACCTTAGGCACCAAACAGCAGGCTCTAGTCTCTGAACGGCCCGGCACCACAAGGGATGTCAACCGGCTGGTTGTCCGCTACAACGACCAGGAAATTGAGCTACTTGATACGGCCGGTATCCGCCGCTCCGGCAAGATAGAACGCGGCGTAGAGCACTTTAGCGTTCTTAGAGCCCTGGCGGCCATCGAAGAGGCAGATGTATGCCTGCTGCTGATGGACGTCAATGAATTAAATGTCGCCCTAGACCAAAAGATTGCCGGCATGGTTAAGGACGCCGGCAAAGGGCTGGTACTAGTAGTCAGCAAGTGGGATAGTGTGGATAAAGACAGCTTCACAAGAGATATATTAGCTCCCCAGATAGCCCGGACTTTTCCCTATGTGCCATGGGCGCCACTGATCTTTACCAGCGCCATTACCGGCCAGAATGTCACCAAGATCTTCGATTTAGTCCTGGAGATTGCTGAGAATCGCAAACAAAAGTTTAAAACTACCGAGCTGAATAAATGGTTAAGTGGTGCCATTAACCAGCACCCGCCGGCGGGTTTAAAAGGCCGCTCACCAAAGCTTAATTACATGGTCCAGGAAGAAGACATGGATATGCCCAGCTTTAAGATCTTTGGTGGCCATACTAAGTTTTTGCACTGGAGCTATAAGCGGTATTTAGAGCGTAGTTTCAGAGACAAATGGCCGCTTAATGGCACACCCTTAAAATTCTGGTTTATTGAGAAGCATTAAACAGCTAGACTCATATATATGGCTTTATTTCAGAAAAAACCAGATCCCGGCAAAGTAATGTCGCTTTATACTATTGGCTTAAATAAAACTGTTTTAATTATTGGCCTGGGTAACCCAGGTAAGCAGTATGGGGGCACGCGCCACAATATTGGCTTTGCAGTGCTCGACCATTTTGCCCAGAAAAACGATTTCCCTAAATGGATAGTTAAAAAGGACCTTAAGTGCGAGGTTAGCTCAGCTAATCTCGGTGAAAACAGGGTCATTTTATGCAAGCCTACAACCTTTATGAACCTAAGCGGTGAAGCTGCCCAGGCTATTCAGCACTTTTACCGGGTATATAACCAAAACACACTAGCGGTTTATGATGAACTGGCAATTCCGTTTGGCCAGCTCAGAACCCGCCAGGGCGGCTCAGACGCCGGCCATAACGGGGTGAAGTCACTGATTCAGCACCTGGGCGAGGATTTTGGCCGTCTGAGGATTGGCATAGGCTCAGAAAGAGCGAAGAGGGTTGAGGATAGTGATTTTGTACTCAGTATGTTTAGTAAGCAAGAGCAGGCGGTTTTACTTAAAATCCTGCAGGAAGCTAATGCTTTAATTACGGAATATATTTTTAGCGGAGAGCTAGCCCACGATACTCGGGCTGTTCTCTAGTATTTTGATCAACTAAGTCCTCAAGACGGTCCAGTTTTTCAGTTATGTCTTCTTCAACTGTTTTAGTAGTGCCTGGAATTTTCCGATACATGTTTGTGTTGCCAGGTATCATATTTGTATCAATGACTTTCAATATGACACGACTATCCTGCCTGAGTGGAACTACATTGTTATTACCTCTTATATCCGGATAGCTTCCATGGTCCCGGTGCAGGAGGCGCACCGCATTAATCATCCTTATTATTTCAGGTCCAAGTAAATCGACATTATTTACTATGAGGTCCTCCAGTGATTCGGCTTCAATAGCCGGTTCTATTATCTCCTGAACTGCAACTACTCCATAGCCAGGTAGCCCGAACGGCAAATTATTCATGGCGGTTGGATAGAAAGTGGTCTCCAGCCATTGGTCATCAAGATATTTCCGTGCAGTATCGGCAGCCGCTTGATAGGCAACACTTGTAGCCTGTGCCTTTTTCTCACTGAAGGTACTGGTATGAAGCAATATTTTCATTACATGACTATCGTCATCAGACGCCATAACGACTGATTGACTACCGCTATCTAAATACCTATAGCCTTGGAATTGATTAGTAAAACGTCTAAAAGA
>DATESY010000034.1:0-3534 GCA_035283865.1 Saccharimonadales bacterium (SeqCode) | reverse complement strand
GCCCAAGGTCGTTGAGACCTTGCTGCAGTGGCTGCGCAGCAACATCCATGTTTATACTCTGCTACAGATTGGTCTGGCGCCGGCTATTGGGGCTGGCTGTGTGTTAAGAACGCCTAATAAGATTTTCGACCTTAGTCTTGGTGCCAGCCTGCAAAAGCAAAAGCCATACCTGGTGCAGCTGATCAAGGGCGCTGCCCTTAAGCAACAAGCACCAGCACCTACTGCGGGAGATAAATAGATGAGCGTGGAAACCAGTGCCCACTTTCAGAAGCTGGTTGACGCCGGCCATCCGGTAGGTGAGGTAATCTCTTTAAACAACTTTCTGGTTGGGCTTAGCGGTTTGCAGCCAGTCACTTTGCACTCAGTAGTTATTTTTACTGACGGCAGTAAAGGCTTCGTACGCGATATCTTAGAAGACCAGGTAATGGTGCTGCGGCTAGGCACCAGCGCGCTTAAGATTGGCAGTCTGGCAGTAGTAGCCGAAGACGATTTAACTGCCAAAGTTGGCAAAGATTTTATTGGCCGGGTCATATCAGTACTTGGTGAACCGCTGGATGGTAAGGGCGCTATTGCCGCCGATGCCAGCTGGCCGGTATTTAACGGGGCTCCGCCAATTTACCTACGGGAACTATTGAATACTCAGCTGGAAACCGGTGTGAGTATAATTGATACGCTTTTTCCGATTGTTCGTGGTCAGCGTCTGGCTCTGCTGGGCGATAGTAAATCCGGCAAAACGACGCTGGCTACCCAAATTGCCATCAACCAACGTAACACCGACCAGGTTGTGGTCTATGTGCTGATCGCCAAACGCCGCAGTGATGTCGATACTTTGTTAGCGCGCCTATCTGACTCCGGCGTTATGACTAAATCAATAGTCGTGGTTTCGACCATTTTCGAGTCCCTGGTTAACAGTTATTTAGCACCTTACGTCGGTTGTGCCTTAGCTGAATACCTCTGGCAAAAACTTAACCAGGACGTGGTGGTGATCTACGATGACCTGAGTGCCCACGCCCAAGCTTACCGTGAAATTTCACTGCTACTAGGCACCAGCCCCGGTCGCGACTCTTACCCTGGCGATATTTTCCACTCCCATTCATCGCTTTTGGAGCGGGCCGGTAAACTAAAAGCTAGCCATCACTGCCTAACCGCGATTCCACTTGTTTTAACCGAAGGCGGTGACATTTCAACTTATCTACCGACCAATGTTATGTCTATCACCGACGGCCAGTGGATACTGGACAATAAAGTCTTTCGTCTGGGCCGCCGGCCGGCCATTAATACCGGCCTGTCAGTTACCCGGGTCGGCGGTGTCGGCCAAAACACCCGCCAAAAAGCCCAAAATGGGGCGGTCTTTAAATTGCTCGGCCAATACCAAAAAGCCCAAGAGTTTGCTCGCTTTGGCGCTGAGATGGCAGCTGCCTCTCAGCAAGTCCTGCTAAGGGGCCGCCAGCTGGATGAGTTCTTTAGCCAAATACCCGGCGAGACCTACAGCCCGCTGGCCCAACAAATGCTGCTCGATATCATTCTGTCATCCGAAACAGCAACCGACCCAGACATTGCCAGTCTTAAAAAAGCCGCCACTTTGGCTGCCGCTGCAGTTAAAACCGAAGCCGATTACGACACCCAACTGCAACAGCTAAAAAATAGCGTTTTGGCGCCAGCCCCGGCAGACGGTGGAGGTGCCCAATGAGACAGTTAGCCGAAATTGCCGCTGCCCGTGACACCGCCGCCATAATGGTGGAGCTGACCAGCGCCTTTGAAGGTATTGCCAGCACCCGGATTGCCCAGGTTAAAGACCAGGTTATCCGCAGCAGCCGTTTCTTTGACGATCTGTGGCGTATTTACAGTCAGTTACGGGTAGATAAAGCCTTTAACTTTGGTCGCAGCCCCGTCAGCGCTAAGCCAAACCCTAAAGAACTGATGATCCTCATAACCTCTGAAGGCAGTTTTAGCGGTGATATTGACCAAAAACTAATCGCTGAGGCTATTAGCCAATACAACCCAAAAACCAATGACATCATTGTTGTCGGCTACCACGGCATTGCCCAGCTGCACCGCTTGGGTATCTCAGCTGTTCTGAATTTTAAACTACCAAGCAGTGATCGAAACATTGATGTCGCCCCGCTGGTGGCTCAGATCCAGCGCTACGGCTCGACCGTCGTCTATTACCAAATGTATGTCTCACTGATGCAACAAGATGTCAAAACTATCCCCTTAGGCGCCGCTATCAGTGCCCGCGGTGCCGGCGTCCAGCCCGGCGAAGCAGTCATCAGCGAGAAAAACTATATCTTCGAACCCAGTCCCCGGGCGGTAGTTGAACACTTGGAACGGGCTATGACTGAGATTGCCTTGTCTGAAGTAATTTTACAGTCTAGGCTTGCTCAGTATGCCAGTCGCTTTAGAGCCAACAGAGCGGCTCATGAAAAAGCCGATGAATCACTTAATGAACTTTCCTGGCTTTATGCCAAAGCCCGACGTCAAGTCAAAGACGAGCGGCTGAAGGAAATAATTAATGGCTTACGTAGCACCGGAGGGCACTCATGAGCCAGGGATTGGTACGCTCCATCCGTGATTTGGTAGTCAATGTGGTTTTTGATGAAGATGGCCCGGAAATTGGTGAGCTGCTACAGGCAACCAACCAAAACCACACGCCGCTGCTAGTTAACCACTTGTCAGTTGGTGGCATAGCCGTCTGTCTGAACATTATGGGTGACCGTTCTTTACAGAAAAATATGGCAGTTGAGCGTAGTGGCCGCGGCATTGAGGTGCCCGTCGGCCCAATAGTACTGGGTCGAATTTTTGACGCTTTGGGTCGGCCGCTGGACGGTTTGCCATTGCCTAAATCGGACTCCCAGCCTTACAAAGATATCCGGCAGGTTCCGCCTCAAGGTATGTCTTTTAAAGCCGCTAAACCGGAAATTTTAGAAACTGGCATTAAAGCTATCGATTTCTTCACGCCTTTCGTAAAGGGGCGCAAGATGGGTATTATAGGTGGTGCCGGAGTTGGTAAGACAGTGCTGATCATGGAGCTGATCCATAACGTCGCTAAAAGCGGGCAGGCACTGAGTTTCTTTGCCGGCATTGGTGAGCGTATCCGCGAAGGCCACGAACTTTACGAAACTCTTAAAGAACGTAATTTGCTTAAGAATACTTCGTTATTCTTTGGGCAGATGGACCAGAATCCGGCCCAGCGGGTACTGGTAGCCCAAGCCGCTTTAGCGGCAGCTGAGTATGCCCGTGATAACGAGAAAAAGGACATTCTTTTCTTTGCCGACAATATGTACCGTTACGTCCAGGCCAAAAACGAACTTAGCACCATCTTGGAGCAAATACCCAGCGAGGGCGGTTATGAGCCAACGATATTTTCTGATGTCAAAGCTTTTGAGGACCGCCTAAGTTCCAACCAAAATGGCTCGATTACAGCCGTCCAGACTATTTATGTACCAGCTGATGACTTATCTGATCCGGCCGTCCAGATGATCCAGCATGAACTGGATGGTACAATTGTCCTGTCTAGAAAAGTCGCTGAAGAAG
>DATESY010000033.1:0-5179 GCA_035283865.1 Saccharimonadales bacterium (SeqCode) | reverse complement strand
CCCGGCATAATTTCCGGCACCGGGTTGGCCATGGCGAAGATTATCGGCTTTGGGTTCATGGACCGGACCATCTGCCCGCTCAGCAAGCCTGGCGCCGAGACGCCGATGAATATATCGGCACCAGCCACGGCTTTTTTTAAGGATCCGCTCAGACCGGCCGGGTTAGTCAAACTGGCCAGCTGCTGTTTTTCGGCTGATAAATCTTTCCGGCCGCGGCTGATAATTCCCCGGCTATCGACAACTATGATTTCAGGTTTGGCGTATTTCAATAAAAGCTTGGTGATGGCTGTGCCAGCCGCGCCAGCCCCCACAATCACGATGCGGCAATCAGACAATTTTTTGTTGGTAATGGCCAGGGCATTAATAAGGCCGGCCAGGACCACTACCGCCGTCCCGTGCTGGTCGTCATGCATTACCGGTATATCCAGTTTGGCTTTCAAGCGATCTTCAATCTCAAAACACTGTGGCGCAGCAATATCTTCTAAGTTAATTGCCCCGAAACTTGGGGCGATTGCCTCAACCGCCGCGACAATTTCGTCCGGCTGGTGGACATCTAGAACTATGGGCACCCCGTCAATTTTGGCAAACTGCTTAAAAAGCATAGCTTTGCCCTCCATGACAGGCAACGCCCCAAGCGGCCCAATATTACCCAGGCCCAGTACCGCCGAGCCGTCGCTGATGACCGCAACCGTGTTGTTAAGCCAGGTGTAGTCACGAGCCTGCTGGGGATGCTTGGTTACATAGGCCGAGACGGCACCGACACCGGGCGTGTAATAAAGGCTTAACTTAGTTTTAGTATCCAGTTTATCCTTTAGTTTAAGCTCAATCTTGCCCCTCAGCCGTTTATGCCTCTTCAGAGCCTCATCCTTAATATCCATAAAGTAAGTATACGGCCAAATCCTAAAAACTTAAGGCCCCGGCAACTATTTTTGACTTGAAAATCAGGGGTGAAACTGTTATACTGCTCCCCGAATGAGTTTTAGAAATCTGGCAACGACCGGACTTAACCTTCCAGCCGTTCGCACCGCTATGGGTGGGAGCTGGCAGTGTTAGTACCTTTTTTTGCCGCTGAGGATAGCGCGCCGCTGGCGGCTGAAAAACTGATTAATATCGGCCCTTTGCCTTTTACAAACAGCATGCTGTTCGGCCTAGTCATGGCCGCCCTGACGCTCGGCCTTTTCGGTCTGGCGGCCCGGGCTAGCCAAGCTTGGCCCAAGCGCCGGCTGGCATATTATATTGAAAGTCTAGTCGATCTTGTTTTTGGTCTGATGGCTGAGAGCTTTGGCGACCGCAAAAAAGCCATGCGCCATTTTCCGCTGCTACTTAGCCTATTTATTTTTATTCTAATGGCCAACTTAAGCGGTCTGCTGCCGGGTGTTGGCAGCATAACTCTTAACGCTAACGGCGAGCAGACCTCTCTGCTGCGAGCCTTTACGACTGATCTTAATTCGACATTGGCCATGGCCGTATTAAGCCTGGCTACGGTCCATATTTACGCCCTTAAAGAACTGGGGTTGGTTGGCCGTTTCCGGCACTACTTTTCCGGCAACCTGCTCAACCCGATGAACATATTAATTGGCCTTAATGAAGTCTTTGGTGAGGTGTTGCGGCTAGTAACTCTGTCGCTGCGACTTTTCGGCGTTATCTACGGCGGTGAGGCGCTGCTGCACGCCATTTCAGCCCTAGCTGGTAATTTTGCCTGGGCGGCTGCCTTGCCCATTGTCTTTTTGGAAATTTTCTTCTCGCTTGTCCAAGCCTATTTGTTTATGATGTTAACAGCCACCTATTTGGTAATGTCCACTTCACACGAGGCAGAGTCGAGTTCGCACGCTAAAGCACCAGCTAAGGTGGTTAGTGCATGAGTTCATTATTAGCAATTGTGTAATAAAAAGGAGTAAATTATGCCGTCAGAGATCGATCCAGCATTAATTAAAGGCCTGACCATCGGTTTAGGAGCGATTGGACCAGCCATCGGCATTGGTCTAATCGGTGCCGCCGTCGTTGGTGCCGTCGGCCGCAACCCGGAAATCCAGGGTAAGATTTTATCAACAGCTTTCATCATGATCGGTCTAGTTGATGCCGTCTTGGCCTTTGTACTACTAATACTATTTACGACTTAAGGACAGGCTCAAAGAACCAAGGAGATATGCTAATTGCTTAAGCTAGTGCCACAATTTGCCGAAACTAGTGATCCCGCCACAGGCATTGGGGCTTTTAATATCAACTTCAAAGCCTTTATTTTTCAGCTAATCACTTTCGTGATAGTCCTGCTGGTATTTAAGCGCTGGGTATTGCCACCGCTACTTAAAACGTTGGAAGACCGGCGTCAAACACTTGAAAAAAGTCTGGCCCAGGCTCAAGAAACCCAGGAAGCCTTGGTGCGGGCAGAGGCCAAAGCCGAAGAGATTTTGGCCAGGGCCAGAGCCCAGGCCGATGAGGCCCTAGCCGAAGCTAAAAAGTCTGGAGAGGTGGTAGTAGCCAGTGCTGAAGCGGTAGCTGAACAGCGAGCTGTCTTAATTATTAAGGAAGCCGAAGCCCGGTTGGCGAGTGAACGAACTAAGCTCCACCAGGAACTAAAGGCCGAGCTAGCTGATTTGGTAGCCAACGCCACGGAAACTATTCTGCGCCAAAAACTCGATGAAAAGACTGATCGCAAATTAATAGAGCAATCGCTGCGGGAGATAGCATGAGCAGCAAAATCTCACGTCGCTCCCTAGCCCGCTACGCGGCTGATCAACTACTGGGGGGCAGCTCAGCTAAGAGTGTAGCTAGGCACCTGGCGGCGGCTTTAATTTCTAGCCGCAGCCAAAAGGACGGGCCGCTACTGCTTGATGATATTAACTACGAGCTGCAAAACCGCGGCTATTTAGCGTCGGTGACGGTAACCAGTGCCCGCCCCTTGAGCGCAAGCTCAAAAAACCAAATTGCCAGCCTGGTGAAAAAACTAGCCCAAGTCCGCCAAGTAATTTTAGCCGAGCAAATAGATAAGGCTGTTATTGGCGGCGTACGAATCCAAACAGCTGATCGCACCTGGGATAAAACTGTTAGCACCGAGCTTAATAAACTGAAGGAGAATATTTAATGGCTAACCTCGAGACCCAGGTAAAATCACTAGCTGAAGAAGTCCAAAGCGCCATTGCCAAGCTTAAAAAAACCGGCCAGCAAAAGTCTTCGGGTATTGTTACCCGCGTCGGTGACGGCGTGGCCTGGATTTGGGGTCTGCGTGATGTGGGCTACGCCGAAATGATTGAGATCGAAGGAGTTAAGGGCCAGGTCACGGCCTTTGCCCTTAATTTACTGGAAGATGAAATCGGTGCCGTGCTACTAGGCGAGGACGAACAAATCCGGGCTGGGGCTTCGGCCCGCACCAGCGGACAGGTACTGTCTGTACCGGTTGGCCCAGAGCTAGTTGGCCGGGTGGTTGACCCGCTGGGGCGACCCTTAGATGGCAAAGGTGCTATTAAAACCAAAACTATGGGCGCCGTAGAAAATCCAGCGCCTGGTGTCATTGATCGCAAAAGTGTCCATGAACCGCTCTTGAGCGGTATCACGGCCATTGACGCCATGATACCGATTGGCCGTGGCCAGCGGGAGCTGATTATCGGTGACCGCCAGACCGGTAAAACGGCCATCGCCGTTGATACCATGGTTAATCAGGCCAAACAAAAGACGGATGTTATCAATATATATGTCGCCATTGGTCAGAAAAATGCCCGTATCGCTCGGCTTACCGAGCGACTTAAGCGCGAAGGCGTGATGGACCAAAGCATAATTGTGGCCACCAGCGCCGCTGACCCGGCTAGCTTGCAATACCTGGCCCCTTATGCCGGTGCGGCCATTGGTGAGTGGTTCCGTGACAATAAGCAGCACGCGTTAATCATTTACGATGACCTGTCCAAACACGCCGTAGCTTATCGGCAGATGTCGCTGTTGCTGCGCCGTCCGCCGGGCCGTGAAGCCTACCCGGGTGATGTTTTTTACCTGCACTCACGCCTGCTGGAACGAGCGGCTAAGCTATCCGATAAACTCGGCGGCGGCTCTTTGACAGCTTTGCCGATTATCGAAACCCAAGCCGGGGATGTTAGCGCCTACATTCCAACTAACGTCATCTCCATTACCGACGGCCAAATCTACCTGGAAACCGATCTCTTTTACCAGGGTATCCGTCCGGCTATTTCCGTTGGTCTGAGCGTCTCACGGGTCGGCGGTGCCGCCCAACCCAAGGCCACCCGTTCAGTGGCTGGTAGCCTGCGTTTGGACCTGGCTCAGTACCGTGAACTGGCAGCTTTCTCGCAGTTTTCTGCCGACCTGGACAGCGAAACCCAAGCCCGCCTGGCCCGCGGCCAACTGTTAACTGAGATTTTAAAACAGCCCCAGTATTCGCCGCTGGCGATCTGGCAGCAAGTGGCTGGTGTTTTAGCAGCTACCGGTGGAGCTTTTGACGGTCTACCTACAGCCAACGTCAAAGCGGCCCAAAACGCCTTGTTGCAAACACTGGCCCAGAAGCACGTCAAGCTAATCCAAGAACTAAACAAAGGCGACGCTCCAAGCGACGCCATCAAGAAAACCATCATGGACACAGCCGCCCAGGTCGCTAAAGCCTATCACCAGCCGAGGGAGAAACAGTAGTGGCCAATACCAAGATCATCCAGCGGCGCATCCGCTCGGTTAAAAATGCCAAGCAGATCACTAAAGCTCTGGAGGTGGTCGCGGCTGCCCGTATGCGCCGGGTTGTGCAAGCGGTTGAGAGCAGCCGAACTTATGGTAATGTTGCTATCACCATCATGGAGCGCATCGCCCACAGCCATGAGGCCAGGCTACACCCGTTCTTCGGCTCGGCTGCTGACAAACCAGCTCTGTATGTCGTTATAACTTCCGACCGCGGCCAAGCCGGCGCCTTTAATTCCAATATTTTTAATCTGACTATCCAATCCCTAAAGGCCGAGAAGCACCGCCCGCAGGTGGTGGTCTTTGGCCGCAAAGGCGCCCGTTTTTTTGCCAACCTGGGTGGTATCGACCTTAAAGGCGCTTATGAAGATATCGCTGATATACCCAGTGTCAATGTCTTTGTGCCACTGGTTGAAATGATTAATGGCGCCATGGCCGAGGGACAGATTGGCTCGGTCAAAGTTGTTTACACCGAATTTATCTCTTCGCTGAGCCAAAAGGCCAGCAGTTT
>DATESY010000032.1:0-2831 GCA_035283865.1 Saccharimonadales bacterium (SeqCode) | reverse complement strand
AAAGATTTTATCAGTGCCGCTTAGTTTTAACTTATTTAGATCTTTATCATTGTCTATAGCCAGGTGTTTTTGCAGCTGCAGTGCCCCGCCGCCGGTTTTACCGGTTGCCGGTGGAGTTACTTTCATATTTTCCGGTAAATTAGCCAACAGGCTGCGGAATTCCAGGTCCTGCAGCAGATTTCGCAGGTGCCCGGTGTCTAGCTTGGAGCTATCCATGGCCGGCAAGTCCAGTTTGATTGGCGCGTCTGTCCATAGCCGGGCAATTTCTTTGCTCATGTAAGCTGACTTTTTGCCGGCTGCCAGTTTTTTACGCAGAGTTTCTTTAATCTCCGGTAGGTGCTCGTAAACTCCGTCCAGGCTGCCATACTGCTGCAGCAGAGCAATGGCCGTTTTTTCACCAACGCCCGGAACGCCTGGAATATTATCTGAGCTATCACCCTTAAGAGCCTTAAGGTCTAAAAATTGTTCGACTTTTATACCGTATTTAGCCTCAAAGCTCTCCGGGTGGAATTCTTCGATGTTAGAAAAACCTTTTTTGAGGGCATAAACCTTAACATGGCCATTAATTAACTGCAGGGCATCCAGATCGCTGGTTATTAACTGCGTTTCAATGTTCTTTTGGCGGGCTTGAACGGCTAGTGCTCCCATAATGTCATCGGCTTCGTAATCGTCCAGCTCGTACAGTGGCCAATGGAAGGCCTCTAAAAGTTCATGCAGGATCGGGATTTGGGTATAAAAGTCCGGTGGTGCCGGTTTACGCCCGGCTTTGTACTGCGGGTACATCTGCATGCGCTTACGTATATTAGTTTTTGGCTTGTCCCAAGCTACAGCTACATAGTCCGGTTTAAGCTTTTTAATAAGTTCCAGCGCCATAGCCGCAAAGCCATAAACACCGCCTGTTGGTACACCTTCTTTAGTCGATAAATTAGGCATAGCGTAATAGCCTCTGTAAAACACCGACTTACCATCAATGATTGCCAGTTTTTTTCGCTCCGCCATTACTTAAAATTATACGCCAAAGAGAAAAAACAGATTATTGCTTATGTTATGCCAAATTTAGTTTTTCCTGTATGGTTTTTTTAAATTCTTCAAGAGTGCCGTTGTTTTCTATAAAGATGTCAGCTTTAGCTTTAACGCCGGCAATATTAAGGGTTGCCTCATCGCCGCTGTGCTCCATTTCGGCTTGTTCTTCCGCCAAAAACTGTTCATAGGTTTTACGGTCCTTGCCGCCCTGTCCGCGGCTATTTATACGCTCATATCGAATTTTTGGATCAGCATCAACCCATACCACCTTGCCGCCCAATTCGTGTACTCGGTCTGCTTCACCTGGATGACGCAGGCTAGAAATAACTAGTCCTCCCAGCTCTCTATTTTTTGCTCTTCGTTGATATTCTTCGACCGCCTTGACTACAACCGCTCCCATTCCTATTTCTTTTCGCCACTCTGTACTTAAATCGGCCATTTGTTGTCGTTCAAGAGGCAGGCCGCGTCTTTTCAACTCTGGTATAAGTAGGTCGCCAGAGGCTGAAATGAATGTCCAGCCGTAATCATTGGCCAATACTTCACTGACTATGTCCTTCCCCGACCCATTTGTTCCAGCGATGCCAATAATCTTGTGGGACTTCACTATGCTCTTAGCCTCGCTTCTCTTTGACTAATTTAGCTAGTATTTGTATGGCACTGTTATGTAATTGTCGGATTCGTTCCCTCGTTAAGTCAAATTCACGGCCAACTTCTTCATAAGTGTTTTGATCATAATCACCAAGTCCGTATTTCATTTCGAGAATTTTCCTTTCACGTTCGGGAAGCTTAGCTAATAACATTTCAGCACTCTCGCCGTCTAAGACCGTCTCTAACCTCTTCCCCCGGGGTACATTGTGTAGATTAATCGGAATTTCCCCAGCGGTTTGATCCGCTGCTTCGGCCGGATTTGGAAATTTAGGTGAATCTTCCATCGTTGTTGATTTACTGTAGATATTCGTGGAGTTTACGGGTATCTTTATTCTTCCTGAGTTTAGCCAAAGCCTTGGCCTCAATTTGGCGGATACGCTCACGGGTGACAGAAAATTCTTGGCCAACTTCTTCTAATGTGTGGCTCTTACCGTCATCAAGCCCAAAGCGCAGGCGCAGAATTTTTTGCTCCCGCTCAGTTAAGGTACTTAAAATCTGCTTAACTTGTTCTTTTAGCAGCTGTTCCGAGGCTGATTCAGTTGGTGTTTTGGTATCTTCATCTTCGATAAAATCCCCCAGTACTGAATCTTCTTCATCATCACGCACAGAAGCATCAAGGCTGGAAATATCCTGCTTAATCTTCATAATGTGCTCGACTTTATCAACGTCCATTTCCATAGCCGCGGCAATTTCTTCGTTGGTTGGTTCACGGTTAAGTTCCTGGGTCAGGCGGCGCTGGGTGCGCAGTAGTTTATTAATGGTCTCCACCATATGTACTGGGATACGGATGGTGCGAGCTTGATCGGCAATGGCCCGGGTAATGGCCTGGCGGATCCACCAGGTAGCATAAGTTGAGAACTTAAAGCCCCGTTCGGGGTCAAACTTCTCAACAGCCCGCAGCAGGCCGGTATTACCTTCCTGGATTAAATCAAGCAGGTCCAGGCCGCGGCCAACGTAGCGTTTGGCGATTGAAACAACCAAACGCATATTAGCTTCAGCCATAGCGTCTTTAGCCCGTTTATCACCGGAAACAACTTTCTTAGCCAGAGCCAGTTCTTCCTCGGCTGTCAGTAGCGGGATCTTACCAATTTCCCGCAAATAAAGCCGGACTGAGTCGTCGGAAATATCGTCGAGATAGGAGGTGTCGGGCACAACTTCCG
>DATESY010000031.1:0-2099 GCA_035283865.1 Saccharimonadales bacterium (SeqCode) | reverse complement strand
GTAGTTCAGTGGTGCCAAGCTTGCGCAGGGTGTAGTTAGAATTTTGGGTTGTGGTGGTTGAGCTGGCACTGTTGTTCTCAATGTAGAAAACGTTCTTCAGCACCAGATACTTGTTGTTCAGGTCAGTGATTTTACCAAAGTAGACCTGGCCGTTGGTTAAAAAGACTGCCTGGTACTGCTTGGTGTTAATTTGTTTGCTTTCGGCTCCCGGGCTGGATAGGCCGGCATAAAGCGCGACGGCTACCAGCAGTAAGGCTACGCCGAGCAGAACTGTAAACATCTCGACCCGCATGAACTTGAGGCCTAAGCTTAGGCGCCTCTTTGGGCGGTGAGATGGCGCTCCGCCGCTTGCCTCTGGTTGATTTTGCATATTATCTTTCTCCTTGGAAATAAACTCCATTAATGTTATTTCACCTCTCTTACTTCACCTAATATACCGCATAAGCGCTTTAGCGGGCAAGGGTGCATTTACTAAAACTCCTTGACAAGAGAAAAGCCTACGGGGTATTTTAGGGGTACATTAGTTAACCTAAGGAGAGAGGGAATTATAATGGCCTATAAGCACACAAACAGTAAGGGTGTTACATACTACTTGAACTCAAAAGACGTTACGCTCCGCGGTGGCAAACAACAAACTATCTATTACTTTAGCAAAGACGAACGTAATGATACTGGCACCGACCTGCCAGGCGATCGCACAGTCAATGAAAACCCCAGAAATGGTTTTCTGACACTCAAGCGCAAAGCTTAATTTAGTCAAATACACTTGCAAAGAAACATCCGCCTAACAAAAAAGGCGGGTGTTTTTTATTTCCAACCTAGAACCAGCCCCTGCCAGGCTTTATACTAAGGACAGCATGAACCGATGGCTCAGTCGCGCTAACCAACGCATTTCTCTTGGCTCAGCGGCGGCACTCTTAGTCGTTGCCGCCTTATTCGGCCAACTGCTGGGCTTTTTACGCACCCAGATTATTAACGGTAACTTTAACAGTCCGGGCCATATTACTACAGACGCCTATTTTGCCGCTTTTAAGATACCAGACTTCTTCTTTTACACCATTGCTGCCGGTGCCTTGGGCGTGGCCTTCATGCCGTTTTTGGCCGATAAACTAGCCTCTGGTGATAGAAGATCTGTTTGGAAACTGACCTCAGGCCTACTTAATCTGCTGGGCATTATTATGTTCGGCGTTGGTATAATCCTGCTGGTCTTTACTGAACCACTGATCCGGCTGGTTGTTGGGAATAACCTATCGCCCGACCAAATGCATGATGCCGTAACCATCATGCGCATTGTAGCCTTTAACCCGTTGCTCTTCACCATCTCCGGTATTTTAACCAGCCTGCAACAAACTTTTGGCCGCTTCTTTTTCTTCGCCCTGGCGCCAATCCTTTATAACGGCTGCATCATTGCCAGCATCTACATTTTTAAAGATAGCCTGGGTTTAGTTGGTCTGGGCATTGGTGCTTTAGCCGGTGCTCTGTTGCAGCTGCTGTTTGTCTTTTTGGGCCTAGTGGGGCTGCGTTTCCGCTATCACTTAACCTTTCACTGGGCCAGCCACGACTTTCGCCGGATGTTAAAAAACCTGCCGCCACGCTCAATTGACCAAGGTATTGACTCCATCAACTCTATTGTCGAGACTAACCGGGCGGCCACCTTAGGCCGCGGCTACATTACCTTTTATGAGAATGCCTATATGCTCCATCTAGTACCAATAATGCTGATCGGTACGACTATCGCTACAGCTGCTTTTCCACGGCTTAATGATCGGCTGGCCCAAGGCCGGCCGGATCTGTTTCGGCGTGATTTTTTAAAGATCTTGCGGGTTATGATCTGGATTATCATGCCGGTAGCGATTGTGACCTTTTTCGGCCGGGCCTACTTCGCACGTTTGATTTATAAGAACATTGCCCCGGAAATTGCCTTAATCTTAGGCTTTTTTGTAGGGGCCATTGTCTTTCGGACGCTTTATGCCATCATTTCACGCTATTTCTATGCCCAAAAAGATACCCGTACGCCACTTTATGTCTCCATTTTTGCCATTGCCCTTAACATCTTTTTGGTATTCAGCCTGGTCAGTGCTTATGGCGGCGCCCAGAAC
>DATESY010000030.1:0-3977 GCA_035283865.1 Saccharimonadales bacterium (SeqCode) | reverse complement strand
TCATTCATTAGTGTAGCTGTTTTAGTTTGAGTCTTACCGCTGCGCTTAAGCCCAATCTCGACTGTTTGGCCAGCCAACTGCTTGGTAGCGGCTTGCAGATCATTTGGGCTGTTAATAGCATATGTCTGTCCGCTAAAGCTTAGCTGTTCAATAATGTCCCGAGGCGCCAGACCGGCTTTTTGAGCCGGGGAGTCTGTATTCGTCTCAACTACAACCAGCTTCTGATGAACTATTTTAGCATCGCTAGCCACTTGGAATTGGTTGTCTATTAATTTAGGCATGCCCATCAGGGCTACTATGGTTAGAAGCAAAAGGCCGGCCAGCAGGTTGGCAGCCACACCGGCCAGCATAATCTTAGTTTTAGCTAGTAGTGAAGCCGCGCCAAAGCTGCCCGGCCGGTCATCGCTGTCGTGCTCGCCCTTGAGCTTGACAAAACCGCCTAGTGGCAGCCAGTTAAGGCTAATAACCACACCGGATTTTATTTTTTTGCGCCAGGCCCGCGGCGGCAGGCCCAGGCCGAACTCCTCAACAGCTACTCCGTTGCGCCGGGCCGCGATAAAGTGTCCCCACTCGTGGATAAGGATCAAGCCAATAAAAAGTAAAAAGCCAAAAACAAACAGCAGTATCTGCATACCCCTTAAGTATATCAGCTGGCTAGATGTTCAGGACTTCTTGTTCTTTGGCTTTAGTTAATGTTTCAACTTGGTTTTTTTGCTTAGCTACTAGTTCATCAGCTTGTTTTTTGAAACGCTCCAGCTCGTCTTTACCAATAGTCTTAGCTTTTTGGGCTTGCTCAGCCTTATGAAAAGCCTCATGGCGGGCTTGGCGGACTGCCACAAAGCAATCTTCAATTTTCTGATGCAACACTTTAACCATAGCTTGGCGGTTTTCAGCTGTCATGGGTGGCAAGTTAATACGTACTACCCGGCCATCATCGGTTGGTGTTAAGCCAAGTGACTGGTCGTTTCTAATAGCTTCAGCAATAGCCTGCAGGTTAGTCGGGTCAAAGGGAGTGATCTGCAGCAACTGGGCTTCCGGTGCGACAATGGTCCCTACTGCTTTTAGGGGCATACTCTGGCCATAGGCTTCAACCATGACGTTATCTAACATGCCCGGATGGGCCCGGCCGGTACGCAGTTTTTTTAACTCGTCTTGAAGATGAACCGTAGCGGCGTCTATTTTTCTTTTAACTTCCTCCAGTATCTGAGCGGGGTTCATATTTAAATTTTAGCAGATTGAATAATTTATGCTTTTGTGGGTTAATTACTTTATCGTCAATGCGGGTCAACACATCCGTGTTGGCCCGTACCTTCGATTAGAGGAGGAGAGATGGACCGTATCGTCATCGCTAGGATTATCATCGGCTCCATTGTCGGAGTCGTGTTGCTGACAGCTTTCGGCACCTGGTTTTCGAGCAAGGTCTGCCAGATTCGTGACCAACATCAGAGGCGTCTCAGTTGAGTCTGTTGTCCTGCTAGGTCTGATTGCCACCGGAGGTATTGGTGGCGCTGGTTCTAGGCGAAAGGAGTAGTCAATTTGATGGGTAAATACTCATTTTTTGTGATCTTCAGGGCTTTGGACGAGACGACCAAAGGCCTGATCGTGGTAATCGTCTTCGTCCTACTGGGCCTCAGCATCGGCCTGAGCCTGGCCTTTAGCTAGCGAAAGGAGTTCGAATGATTGGCTGGAGTGGTAAAAATAAGCCCAAGCCTTACAGGACGAAGATTCCCTTCTGGGACCGCCATATGGTGCTATGGATCATCACGCACCCTTGGTATCTTAGAAGTCTATGGCGCATGTGACTTCCTCTGATAAACCCCGGCAGACTCCGATGATCTGCCGGGAAGCGGGTAGAGTACGCCTGAGGCGTATTCCCCGACCCCGCCCAGTACTCGCCACTACGAGTGCTGGGTTTTTCATATCCAAAATCAAAATTACTTAACCTGTTAAGTAATTTCGCCTAGGGCCATACGGGCGAATCGGCGGACAACGATGTTTTCGCCCAGTTTGGCGATATGTTCTTTAACGTAGTCGGCAACGGTTATTTCGGGGTTTTTGATAAATGGTTGCTGCAGAAGTTCTGTTTCAGTTTCCGGTTCACTAGCCGCAATATGCAGGCATAAATCCTTAACTAGTTCTTTAAACTCGTCGGTTTTGGCCACAAAGTCGGTTTCGCAGTTTACTTCCACCAGTACGCCAATCCGGCCGTCATGCACATAACTGGCTATAACCCCCGCCCTGGCTTCGCGTTCAGAGCGCTTATCGGCCTTGGTCAGGCCGGCTTTGCGCATAGCAGCTAGTGCCTTATCAAAGTCGCCGCCGGCCTCAACCAGCGCGGCCTTAGCGTCAGTTATGCCAACGCCTGTTAGCTTGCGCAAACGCTTAACTTCACTAATATCAATATCTGCCATGTTTCTAGCCTATACCTTTCACTGGCGCAGTTACAGCTTCTTTTTCTGTCTTCTGTTCTTTGCTATCTGTTTTTTTAATCGCGGCCACTATTTTAGCACCGGCTGCTTCTGGTTTTTCGTCCGAGGCTGGCTTTTTGACCCTAGCTTGACCGTCACTAATGGCCTGTTGCACATAGCCCAGGATTAGATTAATGGTCTTGGTAGCATCGTCATTGCACGGAATAGGATAGTCGGCTAGTCCCGGGTCGACATTGGTATCGCACAGGCCGACAACCGGAATACCTAATTTACGGGCTTCCTTAACGGCAATAATGTCATTTTGCATATCGACTACAAGAATAGCTCCCGGCTTAGTATGCATTTCCTTGATACCCCCATAGAGGTGGTTCATTTCCTCGATTTCTTCAGCCAAGCGCTGGACTTCCAGTTTAGAGTAACGGTTTTCCAGCTCACCGCTGGCCATCCGGTTTTCTAAATCCACTAAGCGTTTTATACGCCCACCAATAGTGTTTTGGTTGGTTAGCATGCCGCCCAACCAGCGTTCCGTAACGTAAGGCATTTTAGTAGCTTGGGCTACTTCTTTGACCTTATCCTTAGCCTGACGCTTGGTGCTAACCAGCAGTACCTGCTTACCTTCTGAGGCTGTCTGGCTCAAAAACTCCAAAGCCGTATCTAGAGTACTAACTGTTTTAGCCAGGTCGATAATATGACTGCCGCCCCGTTTGCTATGGATAAACGGCGCCATTTTAGGGTGCCAACGGCTGGTCTGGTGACCAAAATGGGCACCGGCTTCAAGTAGCTCTTTAATGTCTACAACTGTAGCCATCTAAATTAATCCTTTCTCACCGTTTGGGATTGACCCGCCAGGCTCTGCACAAGCGTTGGCTGGGAGGATTTATTCCCAAACTGTTTAATTATTACCGAGACAGTCTAACAGATTAGACTCTTGGTGGCAAGGCTTGGCGGTCGGCTAGAGTTTTATAAAATTGCCGTACTGCTGAGGCACCGGGATTTAAGCGGTCATTTTGGGCAGTCGCTTCAGCCTCAGCTAGAACCTGGTTAGTCCGGCCATAGTTTTTTAGGATATTGCTGCCAATAAAAGCTAGATCTTCACCTGTAATTCTATCTATGCGCCTGAGGCCAATTTCTGTTTGCACAAAATAGGGGTCATCCTCCCAAGGACGCAGTGCCTGAAAAGAATAAGTTAACTGATGCTCGATGCTTTGGCCGAGCCGGGCAAAGAAGTAGTCGGCCTCTAGCCCAACCCCTGGACGCAGCGCTAGCTGCAGCACAGACCGCTTCCACTGCCAGCCAGTTCGGTTGTTCCTAACACTACCTAAATTTAGTGAAACTAAGCTTCTTTCCCCGAGAGCCTGATATAAATTAGTAATCCGTTCCAGGACTGGCTCGGTATGTTCGATAAGTTCTTGAAACTTTCTTTGCAAATCTACAGATTCGACTAATAAATCGGCTCTTTCGTTAAGCCTGTCGCTTAAACCGTAGATGGGTTTGGGCGCTTTAGCGTTCATCAATGAAAACAATAGCAGGTTTTTAGCAAAAACAAAG
>DATESY010000029.1:0-3963 GCA_035283865.1 Saccharimonadales bacterium (SeqCode) | reverse complement strand
CTTTGCCGAAGCCTACAGCTGTTAGCGCTAGTTCAGCCGTACCAGCGGCGCCGACAATAAGCCATTTATTTTTCAATATGTCCAGCCGGCTTTTCGGCTGTTCTAGAGGAGTCCCACGTCTGTATCTTAAGTATTCTCGCTCAACGGTAGGCGGTACATAACTGCCAGGATCGTTCCAGTCGAAAATGTTTGGTTTAAGTGAGTTTGGTGTTTGGTTTAATGATGCCATAACAATCATATACTAGCACAAACTATTAAAAAGGTCAAGGTTATTTCACTTCAGCTTAGTTTTTTGATCTGCTGGGCATACCACTTACCACTGGGTTTGATGGTCCGCTTCATGTCATGTTCCCTGTCCACTGCTACCAGGCCAAACTTCGGCCACCAACCACCAGACCATTCAAAATTATCCAGCAGACTCCAGTGGAAATAGCCAATGACGTTAGCGCCTTCTTGGTTGGCTCGCTCGATAGCCTCCAGGTTTTCTTTTATCCACCACCTACGGTAGCGATCATGAATATCTGCCACCCCTGTTTCGGTAATAATGATTGGTTTTTTATACCTTTTAGCAGCTTCAACAATGACATGGTAAACGCCCGATGGTTCCATATACCAGCCAAGATCGCTTAAGGGGCCCGGCGGATTCTGGCGGCTTTTTCTAATTGGACCACGGTGGCCGGTGTGCACATGGTGATGATGAGTTTTAGGGTTTTTACGGACGATTCCTTTGAAATAGTCTGTGAAGTAGTAGTTAAAGCCAACAAAGTCCTGGTAACGCATTACCCGGTTTAAGAACCACCAGTTCCAAAAGTAGTTGGCTAGTCCTGCCACTAGTTTATCCAGCGGATTATGGGCTCGTTTTGGTCGGTTGTTATTACACTGGGTAGCCACGCCAATCTGCAAGGTTGGCTCTAGCTTCTTCAGCAGTCTATAAATGCGGCGGTGGGCGATGGCCAGATTATAAATGACCTGTAAGCCAGCAATAGGGTCACGTTTTTGCGGTGGCCAAATACCTTGCAAATAGCCCATGCCGGTATAGCTGTTTGGCTCATTGACAGTGATAACGTAGCCGCAAGGTATGATAATTTCCTTGGCTATATGTTCCACAAAGCGGACAAAGTGTTTGACGTTGCTGCGGTGTATAAAGCCACCTTTTTTGTTAAACCAAACAGGTAGAGTCCAGTGCCAAAGGTTAATAACCGGCTGGATGCCGCGCTTTTTAAGCGCGGCGATGTATTGCCTGTAATGTTCAATGGCCGCTTCATTCCATTGTCCCTGCTGTGGCTCGATGCGTGACCACTCGATGCCAAAGCGCAGCGTATTTAGGTTAAGCTTTTTAGCAATATTAAAGTCTTCTTCATAGAGCTGATAATGCTCTACTGCGTTGCCACTAATGTAGTTATTAGGATCTTGGGCTTGGTCTTTGATCTCCTCCCAAACTGGTAGCCAATGCTGACGCGCCAGGGCGCTAGCCGCCAAGCCCGTAGCATGTTGCTCTTCCCACAGGCTCCACTGGTTATAGTTGCCACCCTCTACCTGATAGGACGATGTACTGGCGCCCCATAAAAAACCTTCTGGAAAACTGCTGTTTTTATCTTTAATCATTAGCTTTATTGTAGCAAAACACAATGTTATAATTGCTGGTAGATGGAGCCTGCCGTTTTGGAGAAACCTGTCGCCCCAGTAATGCAGGATGTTATTGAAGCTCACTTTGATGGTAATCATGAGAATGCCCAAATATATCTAGTAGCCCTAAACAAAGCAAAGAAAGCCGAAGCCAAAAAAGCTCGAGCTGCAGAATTTAAAAGACAATCGGAGATATTTCATCACGCGCAAAATATTGGCGCAACTTACTACGAGGCAAGCAAAAAACTACCAGGTCCAGAAGTACTCAACGCTTTATATGAAAACGGCTACGCTCCCGCACCGGAGGAGTATCTTTCAGGCATTTTTTATGACTTGGAAGATTACCATGCGCATATACTTCTAGAGGTAGAGGATAGGGCTGCGGGATACCAAAAGCAACCAATGGGATACCGAGCTCAACAGGATACAGCACGATATCGGAAAGAAGTTCTTGCCGCAAGCAAGATAGAGGGACCAGAAGAACCTGAATACTACTACCACACAGAGAAACGAAAAGTAATAGTACTAGGTAAAACAGCAATTAAAGAGTTTGAGGATAGTGAAAGCCGCACACAAATTGAAAGGTTATTGACTCAACAGCGACTCATTATAGGTACCGAAGCGGAAGAATATGAAAAAGCCATAATCTATAAAAAATTAGAAGTTGTGCGAGAGCTAGGTCAATTACTCGTAGATAAAACCGTCCAAATTAAGCGAGTTGAAAAGAGAGACGATTATACGGCATGGAAGGCTGAAGATTTTTTGGCATACGGTATTTGGTTATCTAGGGTGGTGGAACCTGCTGGAGGTGATATTACATATGATCTATTAGGGAAAGCGTATCAATTGGGCCTTGGACCAGGCATAAAAACAATAATAAAATATGGGGACTTTGAAAATTGTACTGATTATTTAAGAAGGTTGGGGCGTGTTAACAGATCAGGTAGTTTTGACTCTTGGTCCTTTGATGATTATGTTAACCACTTGAGAGAGGTCATCGCCCAAACTGACAAAAGAGTGACAAAAAAAATACTTCTGGAAAGAATAAGGCAAGGTAAGGACGAACCTTCCCCTCCTGTAATAGCTTCCAACACTCAGATGCCTTTCTCTGCTGTACTCGAAGCCGCCGGCCAACCCACCTATAACAAGAAGGTAACATCGGAAGTTTGCATTAACTCAGTCGTAGAATTTGAAAAACAAACTGGCCGAAGACCGAAAAGTGCCGACTTTAAAAGCTCTTCGATCTTATGCGGAGAAGCGACCATGTATAGACTTTTTGGGACTCTTGAACAAATGAATAGAATGGTTAATGGTTGGTTGGAAGACCAAGAAGAGAACTCAGTCTCTAATAAAGCGGCCTAGACGGCTATACCGACCACATTTTCGATGCTTTTAACAGCGTATTTCCCAGTCTTTGGTACTTCATTTAGACTAGGTCATTGTGCCCTGTTACTATTCTTGGATACTTATCTATAATTTGACTGTCTTCAATAAGTGTTTTACCGATGCCCAAGTTACTTTAGCGCTTTTTTGAAGTTTAAGGCCAATGATCTGGGCTGGCTTGGTGTAGATATTCGAGCATTATTTGACCGGCCTCATCAAGGTTTTGACCAAAAGTTATAATACCGTCTTTATGTCCAAGCATCGCCAGGATACCCCCTTCTTTAACCCTGGGTTCTCTCAGCAGCCTCTCCATTTCTTGAGCCATTTCTGGAGTACCATACTCTACATCAACACTGGTGGCAGGGATTCCCAAGGCTTCTGCCCGGTTCCAAATGGCCGTATTATGGGCATGTGCCACCGCTCCAATCGCAGGATCCTCATACAGCGCACCATGGGTCATGGCCTCTGAAGAAGGGCCTAAAAATGATCCGTAAGCTTCTAATTGGTTACCCGTTAAATCATAGCCTGTAACAACCGCATAGTGTTCGGGGCCTAAGTCTGCCAGGTGCCCTGTTTGAGTAGAAGTAATAGCAAAAAGTCCGTCCGTAGGCTTAACGCGCACACTAATATTGCCGTAGCCAATTCCGTCGTCGCCTAAACCAATTAACTTGTTTACGTATAGGACACCACGCCAATAATTTAGCTCGGCTATTCTTCCTTGTACTCCTAGCGGTAAGGGTCTGACTTCGAAATGGGGGTCGTATTTAACTACTCCTTCTGCTGAAGCTGTCATTGCGAACTGCCTTTCTTTAGCTGTTGAGCAAAGGCTGGAAGTTCGTGCCGTTCATGACCCTGGTAGTCTTCAATCAGGCGAGCCAGCTGCTCGGGCGCAATGACCCCTAGACTTATCATGTAAGCAACTATGTCCTCCATTTTTATAAGTGAATAAACGTT
>DATESY010000028.1:0-5567 GCA_035283865.1 Saccharimonadales bacterium (SeqCode) | reverse complement strand
ACCGTTGCCTTGCCGCCGTCTTTAGCAATAACAACCTTAGCAACATTAGCCGGCTTCATGGCGTTAGCAATGAAGGTAGCTGTGTCTTCATCCCAGACAACGATGTCGATCATTTCCTGAGAGCCAATTTCATCCCTTACGGCATTAATGCGGGTGCCATGGCCGCCCACAAAGGTACCGACCGGATCTACCCCCTGGACATTGCTGGCAACGGCAATCTTCGATCTAACGCCGGCTTCACGGGCAATTTCTTTAATTTCAACTGCATCGTTAGCCATCTCCGGCACCTCACCGCGGAATAGTTGTTCGACAAACTCTTTAGCCCCACGGCTAACAATTAGCTGTGGGCCACGGTATTCTTTTTCAACGTTCTTTAGAAAGAACTTAAGGCGCTGGCCTGGGTAGTAGCGCTCGCCTTGGATCTGCTCAGAAATAGGCATAATACCTTGAGCCCGGCCTAACTCTACCCGTACCACCCGGCCTTCCACCCGGCTGACAATGCCATTAACCAGCGTACCGATCTTATCTTCATATTCAGCCAGCACAATCTCACGCTCGGCTTCCCGCAGTCTTTGTAAGATTACCTGTTTGGCAGTTTGGGCAGCCACCCGGCCGAAGTCTTCAACCTTCTGGATCAGCTCGACACTTTCACCGACCTTGGCGTTTTTTCTAATAACCTGGGCATCGCTCAGGCTAATTTGCAGGTGTTCGTCTTCAACTTTATCTACCACCTCTTTAGTTACATAGGCGGTAACTTCACCGGTGTTTAGGTTCATAGTGACTCTTACTTCTTGTTCACGATCACCATAGTCCCGGCGCCAAGCAGCCGCTAGAGCTTGCTGGACAATGTCTGTTACCTGCTCTTCGGACAGGTTTTTCTCCTCAGCAATGGCCCGAATTGCCTGGGCTAATTGTTTAAAATCCATTTCCATATTTTGTTGACCTTTCATTAAAAAATCCGACCACGTCGGCCGGATAACTAGCTCTTAGCATAGCAAAGAAGCTTTAGAAGCACAAGCCGATTTGGTTGATACAATTAAACCTAAATGGTTAGCAAGAAGCTAAATGAGGCCTTTTTACCTGAGAGGTACGAATTATCTCTGAGCGGCAGCGAATGCCGGTTGGTTATAGCCGGCCAGAAATTACCGCCGCCCAGCCAACGTATCAGTTTGCACCAAAAGGGCTTGAAGATAATAAAAGCTGAAATTGTCCGGGCCGATAAACGCGGCCCAAAAGAGTATGAGGTTATCCGCATCAATCACTTACCAACAATCCAGCAAGTCCGTCTGCATACCAAAGAGCTGCTTTATCCTGGCCGCTACCAGATAGTTTTAAACTACAAGCTAAGTCCGGATAAAGTTAAGCAGCTCAGCGAACTTGGTGACAATAAACCCAACCGTGAATTAGTGCCGTCAGTAGACGAACCGGAAGCCTGGGCGGTTGCTAGTTATATAGTGAACTGACCGTTTTTATAGATAATCCTCTGGCTACCGTCAGCCAACGTAGCGGTCACTGTACGATCGCTGGTGGAGATCATATCCGTATGGATGACCGATTCGTTAAAACCTAGTTCCCTGAAGTCTGAGATCGGCATTTTGGCAATATCGCCATCATGAGTATCGAAATACGATCGGCCGACAGCAATGTGCGTATTGCCATACTTACCGCCCATATTTTCATCAAACAGTGTTTCGGCCATAAACTTAGTTATTCTAGAAGTTCTTTTATCGGTTAGTGAGAATTCCCCAAGCTGAGATGCCCCTTTATCGGTAGCCAGCAGGCTTTGTAAAAATGGCTGGTTGTAGCTAGCTTTAGACTTTACAACCCGGCCATTCTTGAAGTGCAGCTCAATACCTTTAACCATTACGCCATAGCGGTAGAGGGGCTGGTTGAAACGTACCCAACCCTGCGTCCCGCGCCAATCAGGCGAAGTGAAGACCTCGAAACTAGGGATATTGCGGCCACTGCCACCCATCCATTTACGGTTCTCACCTATAGCAACATGAAGATCCATGTCTTCACCGAGCAGGTGGAGTTTTTTAATTTTCAACTTAGTCAACGCCTCGGCGCTGCGGCTGACCTGGGCACTGACTTTACGCCATTTAGCTTTGGGGTCAGCGTAATCTAAGAAACAGGCTTTAATAATTTGGTCCCAATAGTCTTTTTGGCTAAGGCCGGCTTCTTTAGCCATAGCTGGCGTACCATACAGCGCCAGCGTCCAGGTATGCTTACCTTGGTCTTCTTTACGATCAAGCCACTTAATCAACGGCTTAGCTGACTTTTGCACCATGGCTATCTTGGCTGGATCGACACCATCCAGCTCATGCATATTGTGGTCCGAGAGTATGGCAATCCGATGGTCAATCTGGTCCACCAAACCTTTGTAATATTTCCTGGGGAAAAACTTAAGCTGCTCATCTGATGCCTGATCATAGGCATAGCGAGCCATGCCAGACATATCGTCACCCAGGCCGCTGATAGTATTAGCACCAGCCTGCAACAGCGCTTTTCTTAAGGCAGTGTAAAGCGGTAGTGCGGAAGTTGAGCCTTGTAAATAAACGACATCGCCTTTTTTAACACCTTGACCGCTCCACAGCGCAAAATTAACTAAAACATCGGCATATTTCTCAAGGATTAGCTCGCTCGGTTGATAAATCATTTAACTAATTATACCGATTTTACTAGTATTGTGGCGTTCATTAACTTAACGGGCCGGAAGCTGGTGCGGTGAATTCGCCGCAGCGGGCCGAAGTTATCCAGCGCTTCTTTATGCTGGCGCGTGTAATAGCCGACGTGGTTCTCAAAGCCATAACGTTTGTGACGAGCGGCCAGTTCAATCATAAAACGGTCACGGCGGACTTTAGCGTAAATTGAAGCGACTGAAACTAGCGGTACCAGTGCATCAGCATCGATTAGGCACTCAACATTTTTATAAACCTTCGGCAGATAGTTAAATGGACCGTCCATAATGATCTTGTCATGAGGCTTAGCCCCCAGGCTACGCAATGCCCGGGCTACACCAAGGCGCATAGCCTGCGCTAGGCCACGCCTATCTATTTCAGAGCTAGAAACCCAGCCTTCGCCAAAGTCACAGGCTTTTACTAAAGCTGGAAATAGCCCTTCGCGTTGGCCCCGAACTAGAGTTTTAGAATCAGCTAGACCATCAGGCAGAATTGTTTGCTGGCGGGCAGCAACCACTAGAAGCGGCCCAGCTAAACACCCCCTGCCCACCTCGTCAATGCCTATCAAAAAGCTTATGGCCATAGCCAAATTATAGCGCAGGCCAGTGGTTAAACTATTTTTCTTTGTTTTGAAGTTCGGCTGGGGTTCCGACGCTGGCTTTTTCAACCGGCTGTTCATCAGTTTTCTCAGCTTCGGCTTTGGCTTGATGCTTGGCTAGCGCCGCTTCAGCTTTAGCTTCTTCTTTAGCTCTTTCCTGCGCTTCTTTAGCGGCCAGTTCGTCGTGCTTAGCTAATGATTCTTCATGAATTTTGGCTTCCTGCGCCTCAGCTTCTTCATCGTGGATGATATTAACAGCTTCTTTATCGAAATCGACACCGGCCAGGCGGGCACTCTTACCGGTTAGTTCGCGCATATAGTTGAGGTAGTTTCGGCGAACTTTACTTCGTTTAACGATCTCAATCTTTAAAATGTTGGGCGAATGGATAAGATAAGTTTTCTCAACACCAACGCCACTGGCAATACGCCGGACGGTAAAAGTACTAGTTAGGCTGTTACGTCGAGAAGTCCGGATAACTAAACCTTCAAATATCTGGATACGCTCTTTGCCGCCTTCTTTGACTTTCTGGTGGACTTTAACACTGTCACCGCTTCTAAGATCAACCACGGCTTTTTTCTTGTACCTCTCTCCAATTTGTTGGGTAACAGAGCTCATAATCTGATAAAGTCTAGCTTAAAACCCCGGTAATTTCAATAGCTTAGCCGACTACGCGGTAGATTTCTTCAAGCGTAGTAAGTCCTTCAAAAGCTTTCAGCAGGCCGTCCTGCAGCAAAGTACGCATGCCTTCAGCTACAGCTTTTTTCTCCAACATCTCGGTAGTTACCTGGTTGGGTGGTAGCTTCAAGATCTCCTGAACGCCGCTGGTCATCAGCAGTTGCTCGCGGATGGCTAGCTGGCCACTGTAACCAAAGGGATTGTCCTTTGATTGACCGGCTTTGTATAAGGTGACTTCGTTAATATCCGGCCTTTTTTGCTCCGGCGGGAAAGTTTCAATAACGCTTTGCAGCTGCTGCTTTAGAGCTTCGTCCGGCTTATATGGCTGTTTGGTTGCATCATCCAGCCGGCGCACCAGCCGCTGGGCCATAACCAGGCGCATAGCACTGGCAAACAGCGGGTTGATGCCGATCATATCCAGCATACGGGTCAGGGCGGCCGAAGCACTGGCACCGTGGAAAGTACTTAGCACCAAATGGCCAGTCAAGGCTCCCTGCAAAGCGGTTTTAGCTGTATCTTGATCACGGATTTCGCCGACCATCACCACATCCGGGTCTAGCCGCAGAACGGCCCGCAACTTCTCGGCGAAGTTCTTGCCTTCCAACTGGCCTTCAACCGGAATCTGGACGACACCCGGCATGTTATATTCCACCGGATCTTCCAAGGTGATGATTTTTCTCTCAGGTGAATTAAGAGTGTTTATCAGCGAATAAAGGGTGGTGGTCTTACCTGAACCAGTCGGTCCGACAACCAATACCATGCCGGTTGGGTGCTGGATGATGTTGTCAACAACTTTGGCTTCATCTTCACTCAGACCGAGATTCTGCAATTGGAAAAACTCCAGTCTGATGTTAAACAAGCGGGCCACAATGTCCAGGCCATAAACTGTCGGTACGGCTTCAACCCGCAGGTTCAGCGTTACTTCCTCACCAGTGGCTAGCTTATAAGCTTTACTAATGTGCCCGGTCTGGGCTTCTTTTTCATCAGTCGAGATATTAGCTGCGCTGGCTACCACCGACACTAGGTGGCGGTATTTTTCGTAACTTATCTGAGCTACCGGATGCAGTACCCCGTCAATTCTAAAGCGGACCCGGACATTCTGACGTTGGCACTCCAGGTGGATATCACTGGCCTTAAGGGTGTAAGCCTGCTGGACAAGATAGGCCAGCATGTCATCGGGGCGGACTTTATCTAAAGTGGCACTAACAGCAGCGACCATATCACTTTGGTCACTAGTAGCAATAGCGATGTCTTGGTATTCGACCTTTATGGGAGGGTCATAGAGTTTCATGTAATCTTTAAAGCCGGTCTCGGAAATGATTGAAAAACGCAACCGCTGGTCAGAAAAACGATCAGTCAACTGTTTAATAATTTGCTGAGCGGTGGTAGTAGTGATGCCAAAATGGATGTGATACTCATCGGCCGCCAGTGGCACAACTTTCAGCTTGTAAAGCTCGGGTACGCTTAGGATGTCTTTATAGAGCTTTTTTCCATTGGCGCTAGTATCAAAGTAATTTAGGCCAAGTACATCAGCTCGGCGCTGTGTTGTTTGTTCTTCTAGTTTTCGGGCATCATCCACCATTTAACTTCCAGTATAAAGCATGAGCGCTAC
>DATESY010000027.1:0-3819 GCA_035283865.1 Saccharimonadales bacterium (SeqCode) | reverse complement strand
AAATAGTGGCTCTGGATAAAGACAGAGGAGTCTTTGTTAAGCGGGCTAATTCTACGTCCGATACCCTGCTAGGCGTTATCTCCGCCAAGCCCGCTGTTCACTTGGGTGGCTTTAACGGTGCCCAGTTTGCCGATGAACGCCGGGTAGCCGTAGCTCTTTCCGGCCGAATCCCAGTGAAAGTCACCACCGAAGGTGGACAAATCAGCATCGGCGACCGTATCACCCTATCTTCAACCCCCGGCATAGGCATGAAAGCAGGGCTACCAGACCAAGTTGTCGGCATCGCTCTAGAAAACTTTGCCGGCGGGGAAGGTGTCACAGGCGAAATCCTGGTGTTCGTAAACCTTGCCAGAGGTAGCGGCGCAGACTTGCAAGGTGGAAATCCCGCCATTGACAGCCTAATAGTTTCCGGCCAGCTTACCACGGTCGATTTAGCTGTTTCTGGCAACGCCACAATCGAAGGCACCCTAACCCTAGCCGGCCACCTCATCACCGCTGGCACCGCGCCAATTGTAACTGCCCAAACAGCAGCTGGTACTAGTGCCGCTGTTACCACTGACGGCAATGACCAGGCAGGGACCATCACTATTACAACCGGCAGTAATCCAACAGTTGGCGGATTAGCTAAAGTTGTCTTTAACAAACCCTACGGCAAGACGCCAAAAGTCATCCTGACCGCAGCCAACGCCGCAGCCACCGACCTTAAATACTTCTATAACTCCACTATAAGCAACTTCAGCCTACACACAACCGCTGCTCCAGCTGCCGGCACAACCTACGTGTTCTCGTACTTTATAGTTCAATAAGTTGCTGGGCCAGCCCATAGAATTTGAAGCTGTACGCGCTTCCTACTCCATCCCCCCACTTCGTAGTCGAATGGTAAAGTGTTATAATTAACCTATGAAAAGCCAAACAAAAGATCAACAAATTACTACTGTAAAACGTCATCAAGCCGTAGCGGCGGCTATTGCTTCGGTTAGGGCTGAAGGCCTTGAGCCTTCGGTTCAGGCACAACAACGCTTGAATCAATACGTACAAGGCAAAATCAGCGTCAATCAATTACAGCGAGATACTCTAAATGAGATCAAAGCCGTCAATACACCCGCTGTAACGCGCTAATGGTTTACGATACCGACACTGATCCTTACGTAGATCCGGCAACTGGTGTGTTGCGTAATTCATTAGGCATTAGTGATACTGATGAACTGGCCGAGGCTGAGGCTGATTTAACGACAGTGGCAATCGCCACTTTGACCGAGAAACCAGTCCGGGGCAATTTCGACCTAGCGCACCTCCAGGCTATACATAAACGACTGTTTGGAGCAATCTATCCTTGGGCCGGGGAACTTCGGCGCACTGAAATGAGCAAAGACTCAACCCGTTTCGCTAGTGTGGATTCTCTGAACCGGGCGGCCAATCAACTATTTGATAGCTTGCATAAGGAGAAGTTACTTAACGGTTTAACTGATGAAGATTATGTTCGCCGTCTAGCCCACTATTACTCCGAAGTTAATATACTGCATCCCTTTCGGGAAGGTAATGGCCGAACGCAGCGAGCCTTTTTCAGTCTACTGGCTGCTAAATCTGGACGCCGAATCGCCTGGGATTTGATGGATGCCTCAAAAAATCTGGCTGCGAGTATCAAAGCTTATAATGGTGATGAAAGTGATTTGGTCAAGCTATTAACCACCTTAATAGAAGCCACCTAACACACACCCAAAAAACTCTCTACAATCTACATTGGGCGACCCTAGCTGTACTAACGGGGGTCTATATTACAATAGCAATTCAAGTCAGATTAGAGCCTGCCTGAATGGAGCCTGGAAAAGTTTGACAGGTGTCCTCACCCAGATTACATCAGCCGTCACTGTCATCAGCACGGTGACGGAAACCAACCTTGTTAACTACACAATCCCGGCTGGGACGATTGGTACCGATAAGCGGATTGTTATCAAGCTGCGTGGCGACTTTGTTCAGAATATCGGGGGCGCTGAGTCGATGAACCTGCGGGTGAAGCTTGGCGCCACGACGATCTATGAGTCGGGCGCAGGTGCTACGGGCTACCTTCGCGGCGTCGATTACGGGGCCTCTGCCGTCCGGCGTAGATGGTCGATGGATATTGAAATTAAGGCTCTTGCTTCAGCGTCGAGCCAGTATATGTCCGGGTGGGCATTGAACTACAGTAACTCAACCGTTCCTACGACAGGACAGGGCGTCCCCCGTCTTGCGAATGCGGTTGCAACTCAATTTGGCTCGAATGGGGCGACATCTGTCGATCTTTCGGCTGCTCAAGCTCTTGTCGTGAGCGTACAGCCAGACACGAACAGCGCGAGCTGGGAACTCAAGATGTACGAGGCAGAAGTGGCGGTAGAATAAGGCAGGAAGCACAGTCTCTAAGCGGGTCAGCCCCTAGACAAATATAAGTAGGAACTCGACTGCCGCTGGCTCAGCCCCTAAAATATGTGTAGACCCTGGTCCTTGACATCGTTAAGATAATAGCATACAATCCTTGTATGAACACGAAGACGTTTAATGTCTCCATGCCCAACGACTTGGTAAAGAAAATTGACCGTCAAGCCAAGTCGCAGGGCAGCAACCGCAGCGATTTTATTCGTCAGGCCGTACGCAAGCAATTGGACGTTCTTGAAATGTGGGACAAAGCAGCCGCTGCCGCCAGACGTGATTACAAAGGACCCGTTATGAATGAAGAAGAAGTAGCCGATCTAATACGGGCCGAGCGAGCCCAATCTTCCAAGTAGCCTGGCGCTAAATTTATGCGCATTGTTATTGATACTAATGTTTTCATTTCGGGCTTGGTTTTTGATGCTATTCCAGAGAAGGTTATTAAAATTGCGCTGAGCAAAGATAACAAACTAATAATTTCAGCCTACATAATCAATGAGACCAGTCGTAACCTTAAGAACAAATTTGGCCTCCAGCCAGAATCACTCCAGCTTTATCAAGCTACAATGAGCGTCAGCCAGGTTATTTACTTCGATCCCTTTTTATGGGTGCTTTCGGATGAACCGGATAACCGCGTATTGGAGACCGCGCTTAAAGGTAAAGCCGATTTCATTGTGACCGGTGATAAAAAGCTTTTGGGACTGAAACGCTACAAGAGCATAAGAATTATAAAACCGGCCGATTTTTTAAAAATAATATGATAAGGCGACCGACCTCACCTGGCGCTGGGTCAGGCAATAACCCGCGCCATCTACACCTACCTCTAAAAACAAACATAGAGAATTGCGGGCAGAGAACGTAGAGACCCCATAGATTGCATTAGTAAACCCCAAATCCATGCACAAATCTGTCCGATCGGACAGATTTGTGCATGGTAGAACAACAACTTCCATTTAAAAATTTATGTTGATATAAAAATGCGCTAAATTTAGGGGCTAAATTGTTGCAGTTTTAACAGCATAAGGGGCTTGACTACCTCTGTTAATAACGCTACAATAGTTGCACTATGAACACATATTGAGTTAGGCCAGCTTTATCGCCGTAGGCGATTTTTCTGGGCTTACTCAAACTCTCGTGGTGGACAATTTATTGTTCGGAACGTGAAATTTGAGTTAGCATGTAATTTAAAAATTTGGTCTTATGAGCGTTTAATGAGAACGTTCGTAAGTTGTTAAAGCAAATGACCCAGCTGTAAAAGCTTGATGTTTCGTAATCTGATCGCAGACTACTTCACTCATGTTTTACGAGCTGGGTATGACGACGGCAATTGGTGAGAACCAATAGCTAGTCAAATGCACACTCAAGCTTGTGCGTAGCACAAGATTTACCATTAACCATTTTCCGTTTACCATTTAG
>DATESY010000026.1:0-4511 GCA_035283865.1 Saccharimonadales bacterium (SeqCode) | reverse complement strand
AGGCTCCATGGGACCGTAGGCTTGGTCGGCTATGTAAACCAACTTCCAAGATAGCTGCTCGGCATCGAATTCCAGGCGGTAATCGGCACTGCCGTCGGTCATGTCAAAGACATGGATCATGCGAGCCCCTTTTCTGGTCGGGTGGCGCAGGCCCTGTTCGGTGAAGACTACGCTCTTGCCGCCCCATTCCATCTTCTTCGTGAAGCAGCGCAGTCTTTTAGTGCCCTGCCTGAAGTAGTAGGCTACAATATTTACATCTTTGTTGATTTCAACTACATTTTCCATTTAAAGAGTCCCCTTTGCGGATTGGTTTAGATTATAAAAAGATGACCGGTTATCTGTTAACAGATACGGCGAACGGCTTATGAAGAGAGCTGCTGGATAAGAACTGCTGACCGTTCAAAAGAGTTCCATGACCAGAAGCTAATTATTGCTTTTTGGGATCGGCAGGGACAAAAGTGTACCGCCCAGGTAGTAGTCTGTGAGGAGGAACCCTAGGGAGCCCTCACATGGCTGATTTAATTTTACGCTATGATGCTTTTGGTTGGCAAGGAAAATTATCTATTCTCACGGCTGTGCCAGACGCGGATAACAACTACTGTATTGTCATTCTCTAGCCTATAGCGCAGCACATAAGCACCAGCACCAAAGGTTATAAATAGTTCACGTCTGCTAGTTTCACCGGGCATAGGACGGCCAATATGGGGTGAGTCTTCAAGCAACAAAGCGCCGTGTTTTATACGGGCTGCCGCCCGTTTGGCTATCTCGGGATTCTTGTCCTCCAGAAAGTTGTACAGCCTCTCAACATCAGCTAATGCTTGGGTTAGCCATTCTACGTTGGCCATTTTCTTTTCTTGCCAAGGGATAAGTCATTGAGCCAGTCTACAACCTTATCATTTTCGACTGCTTCCCCGGTTAGCAAATACTTTTCCCAGCGTTCCATGTCCTCTTTTTTCTCTTGTTCATAGCGTTCTTCACGCTCAAGGTACTCTTCTATAGCTGTTTTCATTAGCCAGTGGGCTGAACGGTCACGTTTTTTGGCTAAAGTTTTTAGACGGTCCCTAGTTTCTGTATCGAGTTTTATGCCTTGTGATGTTGCCATAGTTCAATAGTAGCAACTATTGCAACCTATTGCAACCACCAACATTTTTAATAAATGGTGACCCCTGCGGGATTCGAACCCGCGATCTTCTGGATGAGAACCAGATATCCTGAACCGCTAGACGAAGGGGCCTTAAAAAACGGTCTTCATTGTAACAAGACAGGGGTAGGTGAGTCTACTGGTAGTGGACCTGACCGTCCTGGACAACGCTCACCCAGGTCTGCCCGGTATTCAGCTCAATTGGCTCACCAGCTGTATCTTTAAAGGTTAACTGGCTGCCTCTATCTACTTTGCTCCAGGTGCCCTGGACCACAAAGCCGTCCTGGAAGATATAGACTGTACCACTGCCGTTAACCCCATAGCCACTATGGCCGCTGCTATCGACAATCCTATATGGCACCACCAAGGCTACCACAACCTTAGGGGCTATCTGGACACCGGTTTTGTCACCGGCCGAGCTGGTAGCTAGATGTGCCCCGCCGCCTTCACTGCGGCGGTAGAAATTGTAGCTCGGGTCATAGTCATAATGGACGTTGAAATTGGCACTGGAAATGGCCAGGTCAATGGTCTTGGCCATCGGCGTAGCCAGCTTCTGGTCAACTTTACGCGGCCAAGGCGTAAAGGTACTGCTGTCATAGCCCTTGGCTTTATTAAGGGCGTCGAGCTTCTCAAAACTGGTATAGACATTATGTGGGGCTGGCCGTGAGCCCTCGCGCCAGAAACTGCCGGCGTTAAAGAACTGGTCTAAATCCTTGCCACCACTTCTGATTTGAGCTAGGGCGTCCGGGCTGCCGCCGATATGGACAATAGAAGCATCAAAGGCGGCGGCCCAATCGATATAATATGGCCTAAGTGAGCGGACCGGTCCGATGTGCTGGGGCTGAGTTTCTTGGTAGAGGGTTATAAAGCGGGTAATGCCGCCTTCGGCAATGGCTTCAAAAATGACGCCGGCATCAGCGATACCCGATTGCGGTCGGGCATCGGGGCTGTTTTCAATCATAATGGCCGTCACCGGTCGCTTGGCCAGCTCCGGGTCAACCTGGACGCCGCTAAGCGGCGAAGCGACAGTCAAGACCTTCCTTTCGGTCTTATTGACATCTATGGCCGCCTCAGACGAACCGCTGAGCAACGAGCGGGCTATTAAACTACCGGCCACTATAACTACTAAAGCCAGAATAATAACGATAACCTTGTGCCGGGTACGTAGTGATCTCCATTTCTCCCGGTGGTCTAAAAAACGCAACTTGGAAGACTTTTTGGGGCCTGGGCCTGGCGGCTGTGGCCCTGGGTTAAAGCCTGAGCCGGAGCTAAACTGACGGCGGCGATTGAGCGAACGGTGCCTAAGGGCTGGTGGTATTTGTGGGTTTGGGTTTTGCGGCGGCATTAACCCATTGTAACAAAGCTCAAGCGCTATTTTCTAGAGCCCCCAGGGCCTTTTTGAGCCTATCCAGGCTCTTTTGCTTACCAACTGCGGCCAGAGTGCCAAAAATCTCCGGTGACACACTAGCGCCGCTGATGGCGATCCTAATAACCGGGAAAAGTACAGCCGGTTTACTCTTTAGCTTATCCAGGAGCCTATTAAGCCGGTTTTGGATATCCCTGGCTGAAAAATCACTGGCTGATAGTTCTTTAATAACTGCTTCAAGGTAAGCCTTGTAGTTAGGTGGATTTTTGGCCAGCTGCTTATCGACTGGGTTTTTATAAAGCTTTAAAATAGCTTTTTCGTCCGGCTCAACGAAGAAGAATTTGGTTAGCTGACCAAGCTCGGCTAAATATTTTAGCCTTTCCTGGACTAGCGCCAACACCGCTTTTTTATAGTCTTCGGCCTCTTTGGCCTCCTTAGGCCAAAAGTCCTTAGCCTTTTGGTACAGTTCCTCTACCGATAACTGACGGATATAGTGGCCGTTCATCCACAGCAGGCGCTGTTCATCAAAACGGGCGCCGCCGTGATGAACCCGGGACAAATTAAATTTCTTAATTAGCTCATCAACCGAGAAAATCTCCTGCTCGGTGCCATCGTTCCAGCCCAAGGTGGCTAAAAAGTTAATCAAAGCTTCAGGCAGGTAACCTTCCCGCCGGTAATCTAAGATATCTTTGGCGCCATCACGCTTAGAAAGTTTCTTCTTGCCATCCGGTCCCATGACATATGGCAGGGTGGCCAGTTTTGGTCGCTCAATCTTAAGGGCTTCGTAAAGGTTCAAAAACTTAGGTACCGAGGGTAGAAACTCCTGGCTACGGATGACGTGGCTGATCTTCATGTCATAATCGTCAACGATATGGGCAAAGTTATATGTCGGGTAGCCATCAGATTTCAAAATGATGAAATCATCAATGGCTTCCGGGCCCGATGATAGATCGCCCATGACCTCGTCGTGCCATTTGTAAGCCTTGGGCTCAGACTTAAAGCGTAGAGCCGTTTTGCCATCCCAGGGGGATGGATTCACTGGACGGTGCTCACGGAATAAAAAGGGCTTTTTCTGCTCTTTGGCTTTAGCCCGCAGCTCATTTAACTGCTGTTCGGTAGTTAGATCAGCGTAGGCCCGGCCGGCTTTAACTAGTTTCTCAGTCCAGTGCTTGTATATATCCAGCCGCTGACTTTGGCGCAGCGGGCCTTCATCAGGCGTCAGGCCCAGCCACACCAGGCAGTCAATAATATGCTGCTCGGACTCTTGCACATGACGCGTGCGGTCGGTATCTTCAATGCGCAGAATGAACTGACCATTGCCTTGCCTGGCGACTAACCAGGCAAACAGGGCTGTTCTAACTCCCCCAACATGCATATAGCCTGTCGGGCTAGGCGCGAACCGGGTTCGGACTGGCGCAGAACTCATTAGTTAAATTGTACGGCAGTTTACTGGCTTTTGCAGGCGTTTTTAGCCGCTTCGGATAGTTCGGCGGGATTAAGGGAACCTTCAATAATAGTGGTGTTGTGGCCATTAGTACAGGCAGCGGTGCTTTTGTTTTTAACCTGGGCCAGGATATAGGTTCTACCCTGGTCTTGGACGGTTTGGACCTGTTGGCCGCTACCCGACGCCGAAGTAGCCGCCGCTAATGATTCTATCGGCTGAGTTGAGGCTTTCTCAGTGACTGTGTATTTTTTAGAGCTATCTGAGGTTGATTGCATGGTAGTAATTACGGCGTTTTGGCTGGCAGTGATCGACCCGATTTTATAACCGGAAATTGGTGTTGGCAGGCTGGCGTCAACACGGGCCTTAGTAGCTGCCAGTTTAAGCGAAGCGGCCGGCATCTTCTGCCATATAAATATGCCGATGGCAGTTGCAGCCACTATCCCAACGATGGTGATGGCCAGCCACCGCGGTACTTTGCCGAAAATCTTACGTCGGGCCTGGTTGCTGCGTTCCAGTGATTTCTTGTGGGCATCAGCATGAGCCAGGGCGTAATCCAGCAG
>DATESY010000025.1:0-4913 GCA_035283865.1 Saccharimonadales bacterium (SeqCode) | reverse complement strand
CAGGATAGTTATCTACCCAATCGGTTACGGCCGCCAGGCCGCCGATGGCGCCTTTTTCAAACAGCACTGTGTCGATATCTTCGCGAGAGGTATACAGCGCCGCAGATAGAGCCGCCGGACCGGCACCGACTATGACTAAATCATGGGGCACTGGCTCACTACCTCGGCTCTTCGCCGCTGGACTGTCGTTCATCCTCTAAATATATCAGATTAAGCGATGGCTGGGGCTAGCCGGGCCAGGTTGTAGCCAATAACGACATCTTGGCTGTCGTCTTGCTTGGTAACAATGGTAACCGGTACTGTTAAAGCGCCGCTCTTTTCAAAAACCTCGGCTTGCATCTCTGGATGTTTTTCCAGATTTACTTCGTCATAAGACAGACCTTTGCGTTTTAAATACTGCTTAACCATGGGGCAGTAAGAGCAGGTGTTGGTGGTGTAGATAGTTATATTTTTGGGCATTGAAGCGACCCTCCTAGGGCTTTTTGTTTGTTGGTTTATTTGTTAATTTTTGCTCGCTTGGTTGCTATACAAGCTAAACTACAACCAGTATAACTTGTGTAAGACCTGCAGGTCAATACGCTATATATTGTGCTTTTGTCGTCATTTATCCACTATTTGTCATCGAGAAGGATAATGTCAAAGACCATATCGGCATTAGCCGGAATGCCAGAACTGGGTGGCGGATTAGCACCATAAGCCAGACTGGCTGGTATTAACAGCCGGCGCTGGCCATTAACCTTCATTCCGGGTACGCCCTCAACCCAACCTTGAATGACCCGACCCTGCTGAAGAGTTAATGTAACAGGCTGGCCGCTATCAATCGAGCTTTCAAAGATAATGCCGGTAGCCGCCAGCGCCCCGGTATATTGGACGGTAACTGTAGAATTAGCTTTAGCTTCCTCGCCATCACCGGGCTGGGTATCAATTTTTTGCAATGAATCAACTTTCGCTTGCGGCGAAAAACCAGCCAGCGGGGTGCCTTTTAGCAGCTCTTCTGGCGGTTTATTGGTCGTATTCACCACTGGGCTATCGTCCTTATCTTGATGGGTCGCCTGCCAAAAGGCTACCACACCAACACCCAGTCCTGTACCGACAAACAGTAGCACCAGGAACATCCAGCCGGCCCGTTTCAAAAAACTTTTCATGAATAATTATTATACCCTATCAGCTTTTAAACCGGCTTTAGCCTCAGCGGCTAATTCATCTAGCAACCTATTAACCTCAGCTGTAGTTAGCGTCCTCTCGGGATGCGACATGATAATTCTAAGAGTTACGTTTTTATGAGCTTTGTCACTGGGTTTTTGGAAAATATCCAGTGGGCTGACATTGCCCCCGTAGCCTTTGGGTAAGCTAGCCTTATCTAAGTAGTTACTGACAAAATCAACAACTTGCGCGTAGCTCAGGCTGGCTGGGACTCGCAGAGTCATATCCTGCCCCAAGCTGGGGTAGCGGTTTAGAGGTTCATAGGTTGCATCTGAACTGGCCAACGCTAGGGCTGCCAGATCTAGTTCGGCTTGGGCGGTATATGCCGGCAGTTTCAAGCCTACCATTAAACCGGCACTTGGTTCGCCAACCAGGCCCAAAAAAGCTTGCCCGCTGAACACTGCCGCCGAATGGGCGGGCTCAAAGGCTTTGGCGGCTTGGCGCCAATCAGCTAACAGCTGCGCTTCGGACAATGGTACTGATATAAAGTCACCTATACCTAGTTTTTCCACCAGATAAAGAATGTAGTGTTTAGCCTGATAGTAAGGCGCGCCCATAGTTTTGTCAGCTTTTTTGGCTGCAAACACTATAGCCAGTCTATCCAGCTCGGCTGGCAGTTTTCCTTGATCATTGACTCCCCGGACATGGGCCCGACCGAATTCGAAAAACGCAAACTCTCCGTAGCCGGCTTTGATGTTGGGATGAATCTTCTCTAGCAAGCTGGGGGTAAGACTGAGGCGATAATATTGCAAATCCGGACTGAGAGCATTCTTAATATGGAAAGCTCCTTTTATGTCCTGGCCAGCTTTTTCCATCAGAGAACCATGAATAAAGCTATAGGTTAAGACTTCATTAGCCCCAGAACCTGATAAAATCCCACGGATTACCTGTTTAAATGACAGCTGCGGGTTACGCTGCGCAGCGGCCAGGTCCTTGGAAGGCAGTACGAGGGGTAAATGGTCATAGCCATACAGCCGGCCAACCTCTTCGACAATGTCTTCGGGAATTTCTATGTCAGTCCGCCAAAAAGGCGCTTCTATCCTTAATGTTTCGCCGCTAGTTTCGACCTTAAACTCGACATTTTCTAGCAGTTTTTTAATCTGAGCCGCACTAAGGTCTTCGCCCAAGCGTTGGTTGATAAAACTGACGGTGGTTTTTACTTTGGCCGGTGGTAGCAGTTTGTCCTTAAGGTCATAGACGCTACGGGCTGGCATACCGCCACTCTCGCGGACTATAAAGTCTGTTGCCCGCGCCAGCACACGGTCATTTTGCCAGGCTGATTGGTTTTTAGTAAATCTGACTGCTGCATCTGTAAATAGACCGTGATCCATAGCTGTTTTACGGGTGGCATTCATATCAAAGGTACCGACTTCAAGGATGATATTTTTAGTATGCTTATCAACTTCTGTAGCCGCCCCACCCATAACACCGGCCAGACCAATAGCTTGCTTGTTGGTAGCAATTACCAGCTCCCCGCCCTCAAGTGTGACAACCTTGCCACCAAGTAGTAGCAGCTTTTCACCTTTTTTGGCCGGCCGAACAACAATGCTAGCTTGGCTGCCGCTACTAACGCCTTTTACTCTGTCGTAGTCATAGGCATGGATCGGTTGGGCGCTCTCCAGCATTAAATAGTTAGTTATATCAACGATGTTGTTTACCGGCCGCACGCCGACCCGAGTCAGGTGGCTTTGAATTTGCATCGAGCTGGGCCGAACTTTAACGTTTTTAACAACCTGCATCATAAAGCGCGGCACTAGCTTCGGAACTTCGTTTTTGACAGATAGTAACTTGTCGTCAGTTTTATGATTAACACTAGTCTTATCGCTTAAATACCATTTTGGTGAACGGAAAACCATACCCTGGATACCAGCTAGTTCGCGAGCAACGCCCAACATTCCAAAACAGTCTGGTCGGTGGGTAAACATCTTGTTTTCGATATCGATAATGTAATCATCAAGATCATATACCTGAGCAAAAGGTTGTCCAGCTTTAGCCGGCTCATCAATTACTAAAATGCCGGTATGATCATCGCCTAGGTCCAGTTCTTTCAGGCTGGCGATCATACCATTACTTATTTCGCCACGAATTTTACGGGTCTCCAAAACAAAAGGATCTTTAGCTAGCGTACTGGGCACGGTTACGCCGGGCGGTATCCAGGCGACTAACTGACCAGCTGCGACATTTGGTGCACCGCAGACTACTTTAATTAGACCTTTAGCGTCACGCTTAACTCTTTTAACGGCTTTGGCATCATCAATTAAACAAAAGCTTAGCTTGTCGGCATTGGGGTGTTTCTGGCATGACACAACTTTAGCCACCACGACACCTTGGTATTTCTTGCCAAGATCTATAACTTCTTCGACCGCCCCAAGCTGGGCGCCGATCTTATCAACTAAGACATCTATGCCTTTGGGCATAGGGTCAGCTGAGCACTGGTCGTTCTTAATTATTTCCCTAATCCAGTTAATACTAACTTTCATCGGAAACTTCTCTTTCTCGAAGTTCGTATTCTACTGCATTTTTAGCAATTTCCAGACTGCAAGCTTTATTTGCTTTGCAAAATGCTTGGCATTTTTTAGCGAACTCTTCACTTCTATAGTGTAGTCCGCATTCCTGGCACTCAAAGACTTGATTTGTTTTATTCATGCGAATTGCCTCAAGAATTTGAGATTACCAGAATGGAAGTGACGGATGTCTTCAATACCGTACTTCATCATGACTAGCCGGTCGATGCCAACACCCCAGGCAAAGCCAGTGTATTTACCTGGGTCTATACCGCCTTCCTTTAAGACGTTAGGGTGGATCATGCCACAGCCCAACAGTTCTATCCAGCCAGTTTGACTACAGATGTGACAGCCTTTTTTCTGACAAAACGGGCAAGACAGGGCAAATTCAAAGCTGGGTTCGGTAAAAGGAAAGTAAAATGGCTGGGTCCTAACTTCCAGAGTTTGGCCGTAATATTCTTCCAAGAACGCTTTTAGAGTAGCTATGAGATGGCCGGCATTGATACCTTTATCGACATAAACACCTTCTAACTGGTAAAAAGTATGCTCGTGTCGGGCATCCAGATCTTCATTTCTAAAAACCCGGCCGGGAATAACGGCCCGGATTGGGATACTCATAGATTTAAAGACCCGGTTTTGCATGATTGATGTATGGGCTGGCGCAATTAAACCTTCGTCAGTAACAAAGGTGTCATACTCGTCACGGGCGGGATGGTCTTTAGGAAAGTTCAATGAACCGAACATATGGTAATCATCGTCAAGCTCACGCGATTCAACAGCCGTAAAACCCATGCGGGAGAAAATATCCAGAATTGTAGCTAACTCCGTCATCAGGGGATGACGGCTACCACTATCTGCCGTTAGTAGTTTTGGTCGTTGCTGTGCCGGGACGTTAACATCAAATGGTGCTGTCACATCAATCGGCTGAAGTTTTCGGTCTTTAGTGCTCAGGCTTTTTCTAATCAATTCCTCTAGTTCGGCTTTTAAGCTATTAACTTCCTGGCCGAACTCAGCCCGGGCTTTACCAGCCGGCAGAGTTTTAATCCGATCATACAGCGCGCCAAGTTCGGGCGCCTTTAAAATAGCCCGCTTATCTTCCAGCTTCTCTAGCTTTTCATGCAGAACTTTAGCAGCTGATCGCACCTCTTTGTTGCTATAGGCCATAACTGGGTATAATTATAGCAATCAACACCTCTACTGACCATC